>JACUTP010000017.1 GCA_014859785.1 Candidatus Methanoperedentaceae archaeon
AACGACTGGAAATTCCAGGATAATAAAGATTCCAGTTCATCCTTATGTTTTAAGTGAGCATTTCTGGTACAATCATCAATAGCATGTTTAAATTCGGGAAACTCCTGATAATATTTTGAGTATAAACACTCTTTTCTGACGAACTTCCAGAATCGCTCGATCAGGCAGCATACAATCAAACTAACCGCGAGTCAATACCTGCAATCACCCTTTACTTCCGACAAACTCCTCAACAACCCCCCTGACTTCCCCCGGATGCCCCAGGACGGTAATGCCACGCATCTTCCTCAGCTTCTCAACAGCCTCAATATCAACATCCCGCATCGTAAGCTTAAGCTTCTTCCCGTCAGGCAATTCAGTAACAATATCCCCGGGTTTCTGGTCAGGCGAGAATATATACACAGGAACATTCGCTTTCATCGCCTGCGCAACTGCATTTGTCAGCAGCGTATCAGAAATTCCTGTTGAGATTTTAACCGTTGTATTGGAAGTGGCAGGCATGATAAGCAGTAAATCATATTTTCCGGTCTGTAAATCACCCACAAGGAAAGGAATATTAGGTGACTTTTCAATAACCGTTTTCGGGAAATGTGTTTTTAGCTCACGGAACAGCTTGTACCACTTAACAACCATCTCGCCAGCCCCGGAAAGATAAACATCCACCTTGAGGGCATGTTCCTCAGTAACCTCTTTCATAATCCTGAAACTCTCTGGCAGGTAGTCGCCGCAGCCCGTAATTCCCCATGCGATTCTTATTGTCATAAAATAGCCATCCTCTTATCTCATTCAGTCTTCTTAAGTATTAAAGCAGTTTCCATTAACCTGTCAATGGTTTTTCGCATGCTTTTTAACCCTTCCTTATCATCTTTTGCGCCTTCTGCGCCCCTGTCCTTAGACCATAACGACCCCCCCAGATTTGCACCGAACGAACCCCCTCCCACAGGTAATGCGAAGTTAATCACGTAAAAATTATGTATTGCCTGGATTGACGGTTCCTGTCCCCCCACCCTGTCACCGCCAACTGCAATAGCAGCACCGGGTTTGTTTTTAATAAATCCGGGGTTCTGTGCGGCAATTGCCCTGCATCTGTCCATAATCGTTTTTATCTGGGCGCTTACCATCCCCTGGTACACGGGTGTCCCGATTATGAGCGCATCTGCCCACACAAATTTATCATACACCTCTTTCGTATCGTCATTGTGGATACATCCTTTTTTCTCACGTATGCAGAAGTCGCAATGGATGCAGAAGTTGAGCTTCTTGCCCTTAACAGAAAAATAATCAGTCTCTGACGGGTATTTTTCAGAGGCGTACCGAAGCGCTTCCTGTATTATATAATCGGTTGAGCCTGACCTCGGGCTTCCCGAAACCCCGAAAAGTTTTATTTTTTCTTCACCCACTAAATCACCTTTGTTGATATTCAGCCCGTATTCCCAGATAAGTTTTTGCACATCCGAAAGTGTAGTGTCCTGAAACCATATTATTTATTATACGTGAAACAATAACTATTGTTAAGGCGGAGGTTATGAAAATGGATTATTCCAGAGAAACAAGCCTTAATGTGAAAAAAAGCTATTTTAAAATTACACGAAAAAGATTAAGTCACAGGTTAAACAATGTTAACATAATATGGGGTGATAAGTAATGGAACACAAAAAAATTATTGAGAAAATCGACAGCAAAATGGGCTTCACGCCTGAAATCATGAATCTGATGGGTGATATGAACCCTGAACTTTTTGCACATTACAAGAAATGTGAAGAAGACATCCAGGAAGACGGGGCGCTTTCCGCAAAGGTGAAAGTGCTGATGGGACTGGCGGTCGTGGCATCCCAGAGATGCGAGCCATGCTGCGAATCCCAGATGAGAAGCGCCCTTCATCACGGCGCAACACGGGAAGAGGTCATGGAAACAATGAATGTTGTATTCATTACCTCTGGTGCGCCAGGTGTCGCTGCTTGCAGGAAAGCCCTGAAACTTATTGAAGGCAAGGATGAACCTGGTGGTGTACATGGTTGTGTACCCCATAGAAGACAATGAAGTAAGGATTTAAATACCCTGCACTAATAATTTATACTATACAACAATAAAGAAAGAAGCATGTTTGGAAGAGATACACAACTGGTGGATTGCAGGGAAGCCATGGGACTTGGTCGCGGCGGAGGTATAGCCCAGCGTGGAACAATATCTGAAGCAGCAAGACCTGATGTAGTAGCCATTGCAATGACACCGGGGCGGCGGCATATAACAAAACCTGTATGTGAAATAACATACGGGCTTCGCAGGGAAGGTGTACAGGTAAGTGTGCTTGTGCTGGAAGCTGGTGCCGGAATTCCCATGGATGAAACCGGGTCATCGACCTCGTCAAAAGGCTATGGACCCAAGTTCGGTATAACCGCAAAGGAAATTGACCAGATTGCAAGGCACAAGATAGTGTTGATACATATGGGGAATATCAATTCACATGTTGTCTCGAAAACCAAGAAAATCCTGAAATATGTGGATATTCCCGCGGTTATTGCCTGTGAATATCCCCTTGATTTTGAAGATTTTGCAAAAGAAGGGATCAGGACAAAAAATATCATGCCGAAAAACCCGGAAACAGAAGGCACTGTTATGGCTATTGTAAGCGGTATTACAAGAGGTGAAACATGTTCCAGGAGTGTCATCAACGAACTTGTCAAGGCAATACGCGAAATACTGGCGCAGGATATTGAACAGACACATACTATTAGAAGTGATTTGCTCATACAGGAAGGACTGCTGGCAGAAGAATAATAAGGAGAGTGAATGATTTGAAATGTTATATGTGCGCAAAAATGGGAAAAGACGAGGATGCCGTAGCCATATGTATTGTTTGCGGCATGGGGATATGCATGGAACATGCAATCAGGGAAGAAACTCCGGTATGGAAAGGAGATTACCCAATAAGGCTTGAAAAGGATATCGAGCAACTAAAACGTATATTGTGCCCGCCATGCCATGAATCTTTGAAGGAGAACTGGTGATACCATGTTGAAATGCTACCAATGTGCTGAAGAAGGAAAGAATGAAGAGGCGGTTGCCGCATGTATCATGTGCGGTATGGGGTTGTGTATGGAACATGCTATCAGGGCGGATCTCCCGATATGGGAAGGAGGGTATCCCGCACCGGTCAGGATTTTGAAGAAAGGTCTTCCAAGGTTCCTCTGCAGTTATTGCAGGGATATCCTGTTCCCTGGTGCCTGCGAGTAATCGGGGGTGCGCTTGTTCGAGGTGCGCTTCCACGGGAGGGGTGGACAGGGAGCAGTCATGGCAGCCCAGACCCTTGCGGAAGCTGCTGTCATTGAAGGGAATTATTCCGTAGCTTTCCCTTTTTTCGGGGCGGAAAGACGCGGCGCACCGGTTCTTGCCTTTACAAGGATAGATTCGGGAAAGATTTACAGCAAAACGCAGGTTTATTATCCCGACTGTGTGGTGGTGCTTGACGATTCACTGCTGGACACCATTGATGTGGTATCAGGATTAAAACCTGAAGGTTTTGTTGTAATTAATTCAAAAGATGTTCCGGAAGATATTGACCTTGGCATGGAGGTTCAAACAGGAGCTGTGGATGCGACCTCTGTTGCCCTTGAAATCCTGAAGGCGCCTATAACAAATACTGCCATACTTGGCGCTTTTGCGAAGGTCACGGGAATTGTCAGCATAGGCTCAATTGAAGAAGCCATTAAAAGAAGGTTTGGTGAGAAACTCGGTGAAAAAATAGGTGAACGAAACGCCCTGGCGGCACGCACTGCTTATGGGAGGGTTGTTTCAGGCAAAAGCATGGGTGTTAAACGTCTTGAGGTAAAAAAGCAGTGGCTTCCGAGGTACCAGGAAATTCCTGTGGGCGGTGCGCTTGTTAAGGGCAAAACCAGTGCAGGACTTATCGGGCCAGGGAGTTTTATCGAGAACAAGGTAAGCGGGTGGGCAACATTCCGTCCTGTCCGTGACAGGGAAAAATGCACCATGTGTCTTTTATGCTGGTTATACTGTCCGGAAGGCACCATTATTCGTATCTCTGATAAGGGCGACCTCATGACAAATTACGATTACTGCAAAGGCTGCGGCATCTGTGCCAACGAATGTCCGGTTGATGCAATTAAAATGGTGAGGGCGAGAGTATGAAACGGGTAATTACTGGCGACCATGCAGTTGCAATAGGTGCAAAACTTTGCCGCGTTGAAGTTGTACCCGCGTATCCAATTACTCCCCAGACACTAATTATCGAGCATATTGCCGAGTTTATTAACGATGGTGAGATGGATGCCAAATTCATGACAATGGAATCAGAGCACAGTGTAATGAGTGCAGCAGCCGGTGCTTCAGCAGCAGGAGCCAGGACGTTTACAGCCACTGCTTCACAGGGACTTGCGTACATGCACGAGATGGTTTATGCAACAGCGCCACTACGGCTTCCTGTAGTGATGGCTAATGTAAACCGTTCCCTGTCCACGCCGCCTGGTATCTGGATTGAGTACAATGATTCAATGGGTGAGCGGGATTCGGGATGGCTTCAGGTATATGTGGAGGATAACCAGGAGGCACTGGATATGATAATCCAGTCATACAGGATAGCAGAAGATAAACGCGTCCTTCTTCCCATAATGCCATGTCTTGACGGTTTCGTGCTCTCGCATACGGTTGAACCGGTTGAAGTGCCTGATTCGTCAGAAGTTGATTCCTTCCTCCCGCCTTATGAACCAGATGTTTTCCTTGACCCGGAAAATCCTGCATTGATGGGGATGTTAATGCCACCCCAGTATTTTATGGAAATGCGACGGCAGACTGATAAAGCAGTTGAATCTGCAAAAGAGGTCACCGGAGAGGTAAACCGCGAATTCGCAAAAGTCTTTGGCAGGGACTACGGGGGACTGGTTGATACGTATATGATGGAAGATGCCGAAATCGCCCTTATTACCATAGGCACTGTTACAAGCACAGCCCGCAAGGTTGTGGATGATATGAGGCGTGCTGGCAAAAAAGTTGGTATTGTGAAACTCCGGTTTTTCCGCCCCTTCCCTGCTGATGAATTAAGAAGTGCACTTTCGGGCATGGGTGCTGTTGGTGTTGTTGACCGCTCAATCTCATACAATGGCGGTGGTCCGGTATTTGGCGAGGTTCGCTCGGCGCTTTACGGGATGACCATGCCTGTAATCAACCACCTTGCAGGTATAGGGGGGCGGGATGTAACCGAAAAACTTATCGCAACAATGTTCGAATTAACGTTAAAAGCTGCAAACGGTGAGAGCGTAAAACCTGTTATCTGGCATGAAACAAGGGGTGAATCATTATGAGATTAAAAGACCTGCCTGATGAGAACCTGTTCACGCAGGGACACACTGCGTGTCCTGGCTGCGGGGTTGCCATGTCTATCCGCAACACTATCAGGATACTGGGGAAAGATACGGTCGTGTATGTACCTGCAAGCTGTGCTGTGGTGTTCGGTACGACATTTCCACATGCTGCGTGGAAGGTGCCTTTTTTCCATACTGCTTTTGAGAATACAGGAGCCTCTATAGCAGGCATTAAAGCTGCTTTTGAGATAAAGGGAAAGGATGTTATTGTAATAGGTTTTGCAGGTGACGGCGGGACGTATGATATTGGTTTGCAGAGCATGTCAGGAGCGGCTGAGCGCAACGATGATGTGCTGTATATCTGCCTTGATAACGAGGCTTACATGAATACAGGAATCCAGAGGAGCGGAGGCACGCCATTCGGGGCATGGACAACGACAACGCCGGTGGGTACGAAAATACAGGGAAACAGGACATTTAAGAAAAACCTTGCTGAAATCGTTACTGCCCATGAAATTCCCTATTTTGCCACGCTTTCAATAGGGCACCCTCTTGATTTTATCAGGAAAGTCGAGAAAGCGAAGAATATCAAAGGTTTCCGGTTCCTCCACATGTTCACACCATGCATCCCTGGCTGGAAAATGGACCCTGCCAAAACCGTGGAAGTGACAAAACTTGCAGTCCATAGCGGGATGTGGACACTTTTTGAGGTTGAGAACGGAGAAAAAAAGATTACCTACAAACCTTCAAGAATGAAACGGGTGAAAGATTACCTGATGATGCAGGGAAGGTTCAGGCACATGACTGAAGAAGATATAAAGACGCTGCAGATGTGGGTGTGCAGTAAATGGAACCTGCATTATAACGAGGAAGGTTCACCTGATGTATGCGAGGTTGAACCGCCTGAGGAGCACCATGGTGTTACAGAGGAGCACAGGGAGATGTACGGACCATGAATAAAACAAGACCAAGACTTTACACGCTAACAACCTGTCTTCACTGCAAGGCGACCAAGAATTTCCTGAAGAAACACGGTATCGAGTTTGATTATGTGGATGTGGATACACTGACTGGAACTGAAAGGGAGGAAATAATTTCCGAGATTATGGAACTGACAGGGACACGCAGGTTCCCGACTATAATTATAGGTGAAAGGGTGATTATAGGGTTCCGTGAGGATGAACTGAGGGAGGCACTGGACCTATGAGAAGCATCGATGATATGTTTCTTGAGATGAACAAGATTGCAGGGGAGGAAGGGTACAGGTTCAACCCCGACAGGGAGGAACTTGCGAATCTCCTTGAAGGATTGTGGGTGAACGAGCACAGGTACGGGTATCCTCTCTGTCCGTGCAGGCTTGGGTACGGTGAACTGGCGCAGGATATGGATATAATATGCCCGTGCAATTACCGTGATGCTGACATTGCAGAATTCGGAAGCTGCCTGTGTACGCTGTATGTGGATGAGGAATGGGGGGATACGAAAGTGCATGAGCCCGTTCCTGAGCGACGCCCGGGGGAGTATTTTATCAAGGGTTATCCGGCTATTATAGAGCAAAAAGGAGCAGGAGGTAAGGATATGGCAGAAGTTTACAGATGCCAGGTATGCGGATACCTGTGCGCGCGCGAGGAAGCGCCTGACCTGTGCCCTATTTGCAGGGCAAAGAAGGAGCGGTTCGAGAAGTTTGGAATGAAATAATGGATTCCTGAAACTTATCCCCGGGTTTGTTGCATTTTCACAGGCTTTAAATCACAGCACTGCATACCGGCAGCAGTATAATGACCCAAAAACTCCACAAAAAAGCCCTCGTGCTGTCATATATCACAGTTGCATACAATATCATTGAAGGAATAGTCTCAATAATAGCAGGCAGCATTGCAGGGAGCGCTGCCCTTGTCGGTTTCGGGCTGGACAGTTTTGTGGAATCCCTGTCAGGCAGTATAATGATATGGAGGTTCAGGCAGCACAGTAAAATATCCCGGGAGGAAGAAGAGCGTCTCGAGAAAAAAGCTGTGAAACTTGTTGCTTACACTTTTTTCATTCTTGCAGCCTATGTATTTTATGAATCTGCAACAAAACTATTCAACAGCGAGATTCCGCAGCCTTCAATTATCGGTATAATTATTGCAGTAATCTCAATAATCGCCATGCCGGTATTGTTTTTCATGAAATACAGGACAGGCAGATCCCTGAACAGCAAGAGCCTTGTGGCAGATTCAAAACAAACCCTTGCATGCCTTTTCCTCTCAGTTGCATTATTATTCGGGCTCAGTTTGAATTACCTTTACGGCTTCTGGCAGGCAGACCCTGTTGTCGGATTACTCATTTCCGGATATCTTGTAAAAGAAGGATATTCAACAATCAGGGAAGAAGAACTGTGCAGCTGTTAGTTTCCATGAGTAATACCGACAGTTGGAATGTACTGATTTTAAGATATTACTCCCGGCACCACAACAACATTAATCTATCTGCCCGGACATTACGAATTATTATAAAAACCGGAAGGGTATTGAATGAGTGATAATGTTTACCTGCTGACATCCTTCGTGGCTGTCATGATAATCGGGATTCTTGCACACATGCTCGGGCAGGCTCTCAGGATTCCAGTCATTATTTTCCTGCTCTTTGCAGGCATCATACTCGGACCCGAGGTAACAGGACTCGTCGATCCTGTAAGGTTCGGAACCGGGATTGAACTCATAGTCGGTCTTTCTGTTGCCATAATCGTATTCGAAGGCGGGCTTGACATAAATGTCAGGCACATTCGCAAAATCCAGCACGGGATATTTAACCTTATCACCTTAGGGGTAATTATCACAGCAGTGCTGTCATCGATTGCAGTTTATTATCTTATCGGTTTGCCATTTAACATATCCCTCTTATTCGGCGCCCTGATTTCGGCAACAGGACCGACTGTTATAAGACCGATTATAAAGAACATACGGGTAAACACAAAAGTCAGCAGCACGCTCCAGGCAGAAGCAGTTTTAAATGACGGCGTGAGTGTTATACTCGCAGCGCTGGTTTTTGAGTGGATTGTAACTTCATTCACTGGATTCAAGGCGCTTGAGTTCCTGCTGGTAAGGTTATTGGATGGCGTTTTTTTCGGGATGTTAAGCGGGATTGTACTTGTCATTATCCTTCGCAAAATGCCATTGCTGACAGAACAGTATGCCCGCCTGTTCACCATCTCGGTTGTCCTGGCAGGATTTGTGAGCGCCGAGAACATTGGTAATAATTCAGGCGTGCTTGCAATGGCAATATTCGGGATATTCATCGGCTCAACAGAAATACCTCACAAGAAAAACATAAAAGATTTCAAGGAGGATATTTCAATCATCCTGCTATCGGTTATTTTCATCCTGCTTTCCACTTTAATAAATTTTGAATATATCCGGGCAATAGGCATAAGCGGAGCAGTACTTGTAGCATTGCTGGTTTTTGTAATAAGACCGCTGGCTGTTTTTTCATCTACCAGGACATCAGACCTGAACAGGGGTGAAAAATTTTTCATCTCGTTAATAGGACCAAGGGGAGTTGTGCCTGCGTCAATGGCTGTTTATTTTTCCATAAGGCTGAATGATTCTGGTCTTGAGGAACAATCCACCGGACTTCTCGGAATTATGTTCATCACGATTATATTAACCGTATTAATAACAGGTTTATCAGCAAGTTTTATAGCAAAAAGAACAGGAGTAATACCAATGGAAATACTGATAGTTGGCGGAGGAGGTGTCGGGCGGACACTGGCAGAACGTTTCATAAAGCGCGGTGAAAATATTGTAATAATCGACAATAATGAGGAAAATTGCAAAAAAGCAATGAAACTCGGGATAAAAACAGTTCAAGGTGATGCTGAGGATGTTTCAACTCTTAAAAAAGCAGGCATTGAAAACACGAAATACATTGTTGCAACCACTGACCAGGACAACACCAACCTTCTTGTATGCCAGATTGCAAAGACAAAATTCGGATTCACGAAAGAAAAACTCGTGGCGCGTGTCAATAATCCCGAAAACCTGAATGCATTCAAGGACCTCGGCATAAGGTCAATCAGCCCGACGATAGCAACAGCTGCAATGCTTGACGGTATTGTGGGACATCCGCGTATGTTCGGCATGTGCGAGGTCAGCAGCGAAGGCGATATAATCGAGGCCAGGGTATCAAACAAGAAAGTCATCGGAAAAGCAATAAAAGACATAACCCTGCCCAAGGACAGCCTGCTGGTAATGGTAAGACGGGGTGACGAATCACTCATGGCGCACGGTGATACGACACTGGAAGAAGGCGACCATGTGACAATTATCGGTAAAATGAATGCCGTCCTGGAAGCTGCGGATATTATCAAATAACAGGAAGTTAACACTTTACCAGAGGTTTTCCGTTTTCGGTTTCCACATCATATTCGTCAAAGATTTCCCCGACAATTTCCTCAAGTATATCTTCAAGGGATAACAGCCCGACAACTTTCATATTATCGTCAACAACTACCGAGATATTGATTTTCTTTCTCTGGAGTTCCTGGAAAATAGAAGATATTTTCCTTCCTGCTTTTACGAACACGACAGGGCGCAGGATTTCTTCAACTTTTGTACTGCCAAGTTCGGTATCATTGAACTTTAAAAAATCTTTTACATAAATCATTCCCACAATGTTATCAAAATTCTTCTTATAAACAGGGATTCTTGAATGCCCGGATTCGTTAATTAATTTCAGTGCAGAGTCCAGTGTTTCCTCTTCCTCGATACATACCATTTTTTTTTTCGGGGTGAGGACACCGGCTGCTGTTTCATCCGAAAACTCAAACACGTTATGTATGAATTCCCTCTCATGCCTCTCAATTGTCCCTTCCCTTTCCCCGACCTTAAGCAGCATGTTAATTGTATCTTCTGTGACGAATGGTGTCTTTACACGTTCTTTCCCGCCAAGAACCAGTATCAAGAAATTGGTGAATAATGTCAGAACCCTGACAATCGGCTTGAAAATTAGAATAATAAATAATATCGGACCCGTAATCTTCAAGGATATGGATTCCGCATTCCTCGAAGACAGGGTTTTCGGGAACACCTCACCGAAAACAAGGATGAACAGTGTCATGGTTCCTGTTGCTATAGCAATTCCCGGCTCCCCGAAAATTCGAAGTGCCACGTTTGCTGCCAGTACCGATGCAAAAACATTGACTATATTGTTGCCTATGAGTATTGCGGTAAGGAACTGTTCAGGGTTTTCCAGCAGCCTGGTAAGTTTCATAGCACGTTTATTCCCTGAGTCGGCAAGATGCCTGATTCGTATCCTGTTAACAGAAATCAGTGCAGTTTCAGAACCTGAAAAAAATGCAGAAAAGATAATCAGTACCGCTATGATAGTTATTTCAAAACCAATCCACGATTGCATTATATATTGACCATCCCCAATTATTAATCCAATGGTTTAAAAAACTAACTGTAATTTTTTTATGATTGTATGATGTCATAATTACCTTCCCTGAACCCTTAATCTAATAAGACATGATGAAGTATTTATACCTGTTGGCAGGCATAATAAAAGAAAAAATTAACCATATTTTATCTTGTAATTACGATTATCGAATCCGAGACTTCGAGGACATCAACGGCTTTACCTTCCAGCATGACCTCCTTTTCAACCTTGAAACATAACGCGTCAAGCGTGATAGCCTCACCATCAACAATAAGTGTAACGCTTCCTGATTCAACCTGTTTCACAATGTCCTGGATGTCGGCGTTTGCCAGGGCTTCCACAACCGCCTTTGCCTTGCTCCTGTACGTCTTTCCGAGAACCTTCATATCCGGTTTTATCCCGGAAGAAACCTGTTCAAAACCGGGTGTGCCGTTTTTGATTATTATTTCGGAATTGGTTGCCCCTGCAATATCAGAGGCATCTGATAATGATGAATAAATCTCAATCCTGCCAAGCGGGGCATTAAGTGCAATACCGTGCTCTGATTTATACCGCCTGATGGAAGCCGTGATTTCCTTGATAAGCTCACCAGTTGATTCTGCTTCATCATTGATTAGCGACTCATCAACTTCTGGCCATGCCTGTGTATGGATACTTTCATCACCCAGATACGAATACACTTCCTCTGAGAAATACGGCAAAAACGGAGCAAGCAAACGGGAAAGGATATCAACAGCCAGGAACAGGGTGTACTGTGCAGCCTGTTTTCCCTCGCCATCACCGTAAAGCCTTGATTTTGAAAGCTCAATGTAATTGTCGGCAAGGATATCCCATGTGAATCCGCGGATGGCTTTAAAGGTCTCGTCAAACTGGTGTTCATCCATCTTCTGTGTCGCTTCCCTTACAAGGCGGTTAAGTTTGCTCAGAAGCCACCTGTCAACAGGTTTTAACGGTGCAGGTTCTGGTGATATGTGCGGCATGGAAAAACGTACAATACTCCACAGCTTCTGCATGAACCGTGAACCTGCAACAACATCCTTCCACGTGAACATAATATCAGAGCCTGTCGTGCCGCCCACTGCCGCCCACTGCCTGAAGGCATCTGAGCCGTATTTTTTCACGACTTCTTCAGGCATCACGAAGTTGTTGAGTGACTTGCTCATCTTGTGCCCATCCTCGCCAAGTACCATTCCGTTTATAAGTATGGTATCCCATGGTCTTGTACCTGTAAGTGCTTTTGACCGGAGTATTGTGTAGAAAGCCCATGTGCGGATTATGTCATATCCCTGCGGCCTGAGTTGTGTCGGCAAACGGGGTTCTTTTCCTTTCAGCCATCCTGCAACATTCAGGGCTGATATAGATGAATCCATCCACGTATCAAGGACATCCGGCTCTCCCCTGAATCCGGTTGAGCCGCACCCACATGGTTCAGGGGGTGAATCCGCTGTCGGGTCAAGAGGCAGCCATTCTTCTTTTGCCACCATTACCTTCCCGCATTCAATACAGTACCATGCAGGGATGGGTGTTGCAAAAATCCTCTGTCTTGAGATGCACCAGTCCCATTCCATGGTTTTTGTCCAGTTCTCAAGCCTGACTTTCATGTAATCAGGAACCCATGTGAGCTCATTTGCGGTTTCCAGGATTTCATCATGCAGGATTTTTACGAACCACTGTTTTTCGGAAATAATCTCAATCGGGGTCTTGCATCTCCAGCACAGACCCACGTTCTGCCCGAGCTCATCCTGTCTGTAAATAATGCCGTCGTTTTTCATATCCTCGATTATGGCTTTCTTGCACTCATCCGAGGACATGCCTGCATATTTGCCTGCAATGACTGTCATTTTGCCTGTCTTGTCGATGGCTTTTCGTAACGGGAGTCCGTGCTCTGCCCACCACCTCACATCCTGCTTGTCGCCGAACGTGCATATCATTACAACGCCTGTACCGAATGAGGGGTCAACTTCCCTGTCTGCTATGATTTTCACCCTGTGACCGAATACTGGTACTGTTACCTCGCGTCCCACTTTATCCCCGTACCTCTCATCTTCGGGGTTGATTGCAACTGCAACGCATGCTGCAAGCAGTTCAGGTCTTGTGGTGGCAATCTTCAGGCAATCAAAATTCATGTAATTTAAAAGAGTGGTGCGGGAATCGTACTCGACCTCTGCAAAGGCAATGGCTGTTTCGCACCTCGGGCACCAGTTAACAGGATGGTTCTGCTGGTATATCATGCCGCTATCGTACATCCGCACGAACGAGCGCTGGGTATTGCCGAAATACTCAGGCTTCATTGTGATGTACTCGTTGCTCCAGTCAATGGAAAAAGCAAGGCGCCTGAGGGTTTTCCTCATGCTCCCGATATTTTTCTCTGTCAGTTCGACACACATGCGCCTGAAATCCTGCCGTGATACCTCGCTTTTTGTGATGCCGTGAATTTCCTCGACCTTCACCTCGGTGGGCAGTCCGTGGCAGTCCCATCCTTCGGGGAACATTACGTTAAACCCACACATCCTCTTGTATCGTGCAACAAAATCGATATAACACCAGTTAAGTGCATTGCCGATATGGAAATTCCCTGTCGGGTACGGAGGAGGGGTGTCTATAATGTACTGGGGTTTATCCGAGTCCCAGTCAAAATAGTACATGGAGTCCTTCCATGTATTCATCCATTTTTCTTCTATGGTGTTTGGGTCGTATTCCCTGGTAAGTTCCATGTTCCGGTTTTGATGATTCCCATGAATAATAAATTATCGGTTACTTACGGTAAAATCGTTCTCTTCCAGGCTATTGTTTCCGTATCAATATCTCCCAGTCAGATTCATTAACCTGCTTTACACCCAGTACATTATGCCCGTCAGCCTCCATGCCTCTCGGTACTTCTGTTATTGCAGTCGGGGAATCCACAACCACCTTCAAGATTTTCCCCTTCGCAAGATTATGCAATGCCTGTTTCGCATATATGAAATTATACGGGCACTCATTTCCTTTAAGATTTACCTCAGCATCTATTTTGAATTCGGGAATGAATGTACCGTTAATATACGCCCGCGTTCTCTCCTCCTTCGGGTTTTCGAACACTTCATTTGCAGTACCATGCTCCACAAGCTCCCCGAGGTAAAGATGCACCACATAATCTGCAAGCCTGATAGCCTGGTGGATATTGTGGGTAACCAGTACGATAGTATAATCCTCTTTTAGTTTAAGGAGCAGGTGCTCGATATGCTGTGAAGAGACAGGGTCAAGTGCTGATGTTGGCTCATCGCACAGGATGATTTCAGGCTCAACTGCAAGCCCGCGGGCAAGGCACAGCCTCTGCTGCTGTCCAATGGATAATTGGGAGGCAGGGGAATTCAACCTGTCTTTCACTTCTTCCCAGAGACCGGCAAGTGTCAGGTATTTCTCGACAATGGTATCAAGTTCCGGCTTTTTCTTTACCCCGTGAATCCTGGGACCAAATGCGATATTCTCATAAATGGACATTGGAAGCGGAGTGGGTTTTTGAGCCAGCAGTCCCATTTTCTTCCTGATGTTCACCACATCTGTTTTCCTGTCAAAGATATTTTCGTTGTCTATCAGGATATTCCCTGAATAAGCAATCTCATCTTCCAGGTCGATAAGCCTGTTCATGCACTTGAGCAATGTTGATTTACCGCAGCCTGAAGGACCGATAATAGCTGTTATCTGTTTTTTGGGTATCCGGACAGATATGTTCTTTAATGCGTGGTTCCCACTGTAATATGCGTTCACATTATCAATTTTAATATGGGTTTCTGACATTTCATGTACCTATTTTATGATATATTTCGTATATTTTCTTGAAAGCAGTCTTGTGGTTATGCTGATAGCCAGAATTATTAGCAGGAGTATGACTGCAGCTGCGTATGCTTTCTGCTGCGCCAGGGGGAAAGGCGTCCCGAGCAGAAAAAAGATAGCAAGCGGAAGGGATGCTGTGGCATCGAACAGTGATGTAGGGATGCGGTCAGTATATCCTGCCGTGAAAAGTATCGAGGCTGCATCGCCGATTCCTCTCCCGAAGGCTATCAACACCCCGGTCATAAGACCGGGAAGAGCCTGTTTTGAAACAACTTTCAATGTAGTCTCAAGCCTTGTGGCACCGAGTGAGTATGATACTTCCTTGAGTTCCTTTGGTACGGTTTTTATGACCTCTTCCATTGCCCGCGTCATTATGGGAAGTTCAAGCAGTGCAAGTATGATAATTCCAGCAAGCAGGGATGCCCTCATATTTAAAAACATCAATACCGTGAACCCGAAGGCTCCATATACTATAGAGGGCGTGCCCCAGAGAATGTCAAGCGACAGGCGCGTAAGGTTCGAAAGCCGCGTGCCGCCGGAATACTCTTTCTGGAGATAGAAAGCAATCCCGATGCTCAGGAAAAATGCCAGTACAGTCCCGCCTGCTGCAAGATACAGGGAACCAATGATGGCATTCAGGATTCCTCCACCCTTCCCAAGATAGAAACCACCTTCTGCTGTCTTTGTGATCATATCAATACCCAGAACAGGCAAACCTTTCCAGAGTATTATCCCGATTACTGCAAGCAGACTTCCCACCACTATTACAAGTGATATTATCATCAGTGCCTTGAAAATCGACTCTTCAATCCTTCGAAATTCCATCTAAATGACACCCCGTTCTATTTTAATGAGTGTTATCCTTGCAAGAACATTGAATACCAGTACCACGAGAAGAAGCATGAGGGCAGCAAGCAGTATCGCAGAATCATACAGGGGGATTGACATCATCTCACCAAAAGTATTTGCAATGAGGGCAGGCAGGGGATATGCAGGATCAAAAACGGATGAAGGCATTTTTGCCACGTTTCCCACGACCATCAGCACTGCCATGGTTTCTCCAAACGCCCTGGAAAAACCAAGAACGATTGCTGCGAAGATCCCGGGTCTTGCTTTTCTCAATACAACGTGTTTGATGGTCTGCCATTTTGTGGCACCGAGTGAAAGGGAAACCCCCCTCAGGTCCTGTGAAACGCCCCTAATGACCTCGGCTGTGACTGATATTATTATCGGGAAAACCATGATTGAAAGAACGATCCCTCCTGCAAGGATACCGTATCCTCCTATGGTTTCCACACCAAGTGCAGGAGCAAGTGTATTCTTTATGAAAGGCACCACTGCAAGCACGCCCCAGAGACCGTATACCACTGAAGGGATGCCTGCAAGAAGGTCAATCAACGGCTTCACAGTATCCCTGAGGCGGTTGCCTGCATATTCTGAAAGGTATATAGAGCTTAGCAAGCTGATTGGCACTGCAATTATCAATGCAAGTCCTGTAACCCACAATGTTCCCATGATAAACGGAAGGAACCCGAATTTTCCAGCGTTCGGGCTCCATTCTGTTGAGAACAGGAGATCAGGGATAGGAACTGTTGATAATATGGGATATGCCCTAATGAAAAGTCCGATTAGCATAAAAAAGAACAGCAAGCAGGCAAACACTGTTGCTGAAAGCATAAGCCTGCTTGAAATTCTGTCCTTGAGTCTTCTGGTGTTCATGGCATTTTATACTACTCTACTTTCTTCAACCCTTCATTTATGATGCCCCGGGGAAGAATTATGTAACCCTGTTCAGGGATGTACTGCTGCCCTTCTGTGAGAGTCCATTTTATGAAATCCTGCACAATGCCGGAGGGCTTTCCTTTGGTTACAAGGTTAAGGTCTCTTGCAGGAGGGGAGGGGTATTTGCCTGTCCCTATCGCCTCAACGATTTCATCAAGTGTGCCGTAGAAGTTCTCATCCGGATCAATATTTCCGTTCCCGTTAAGGTCAATGGGTATTATTTCAATGCCTTCAACCGGTTTCCTGGTATTTGGATCGTATGCAAAGTTAATGTTGTTATAACCAATCCCGAGTTTATCCTGCCTGACTGCCTCTGCAAGACCAGGGTCAGCATTCACACCCACACCCCTGAGGTCTTCCTGATGGTAATTGCCCAGGTACTTTGCCCAGGTTTCAGGTGCGCCTGCGGCATCCGAGCGCGTGTATACGTTTATCCTGTCAGTAACGCCCGTTCCTGTAGCCTGTCCCCATGTTGTTATGGTTTCATTGATGTATATCATCTCAAAAACATCTCTTTTTAATCCATTTGCCTTGAGTTCAGAAAGCACAGGGTTGTTCTTGTTGACCGTCGGCACCACTGCGTCCTTTGTTACAGCTATCCAGTATGCGTCCTTTTCCACTTCAGCCGGTGTAATTTCTCTTGAGACCATACCAATATCCACGAGTCCTCCAAGGGCATCAGCCATGCCTTTGCCTGCGCCGCCAGCGCTTATGTCAAACTTCACTTTTGGATGCAGCTTCTGGTATTCTTCGCCCCATTTGAGCATCATTGGATACATGGCAAAAGCACCTGAGACGCTTATTGTTTCAGTTTTTGGGCTATCTACACACCCGGATACCGATGCCATGATAAATATTGTAATTAATATAGTTGCAATAATTTTTATTTTCATTAAGCCCACCCAACCTTTCTTAAAATACTTTCCTGGTTTTTCAGGAAATCACGGATTTGTAGATACTCCGCATTATGTTTTATATGCCGGTTCATTAGGCTGTTATCAGTAACAGCAAAAACGATTCCTTCTTGTGTTCATTTTTTCACCTGCTTACGATAATAAGCAACTGTACATGGGCAGGCACATATAAATATGCAGTGAATCAGGCAATAATTGTTAAAGTGATTACAAAAACAGAACAATTGCGGCAAGAATTGTCAAGTACTGATCCGCATTGCTTTATGACATTACATCGACATATTTCTATGCAACAAGAATTCCCAAGGTTCGTTTTGGACACAATAAAGATGAGAATGATCAGCCTCAGATGAATATTTCATTAGTAGTCACGAAAAACCTGGGCTTACCAATTTTTTTCAGAACATATGAAGGAAATATATCAGATGTAACCACGATCCAGCAACTCATTCTTGATATCAAACGAATTAATTTTCAAATTGAAGCAATCATCCTTGATAGAGGCATGACCTCAAGAACCAATATTAGAGCTCTCGCTACTGATCAGATCAAAATTATCGGTGGTATCCCTCTAACCTCCAATGAAGCAAAAAAGATCGTTGTGAGCAAGAACGTTCTATTAGATTGAAAAAAATAGCGATAGCTGAAGACAAAGTG
>JACUTP010000206.1 GCA_014859785.1 Candidatus Methanoperedentaceae archaeon
GCGGATTTACTGTAAGCTGAATGTGTGGGGTTCTATTGTGTTTGGGTGGTCAGAAACTTTAGGAAAACGACTTTTTTATTATGGTTGGATCGTCGCCAAAATTTTTTTCGAAAATTCAGGCATTCAATATTATATTTTCTCGGAAAAGTTTATCACGCAAGTTTCTGCAAGATCTTGAGATCAAAATTTATCCTTTTGTCAGTTCCTTCAGCCGCTTGATCGATGCCGTTGCATCATCAATTGCTTTTTTCTGCTGTTTTTCAATGTGCGCGATTATATCCTTAAATCCAACTTTAAGCGAATATACCTTATTCGGTCTTCCTTTACCTGGCTTCTTTTCTTCATCCTCTTCGATCCAATCAAACGGATTTAACTGCCTCATTGCTATGCTGACTTCAGGCTGGCGCAATCCTGTCCCCCTCTCAAGCTCGACAGATGTAGCCTCATCCACTTTTTTAAGATATGCCAGGGTTCTGGCAGCTGGTCTGCTCATGCCTGAGGAAATGAGTATTTCCACGATTTCTTCATCGCTATCGTCAAGCTGGTTGATATCAAGTTTCTTCATAATGATCCCATATTATATTTTACCACAAGATATATTTACATTATATTAATTTTATCGATATGAAGCTTTCTTGAGAAAATGCATGTAAAAAAAAGGCATCAAAATGTGATATGTGGAAATGACCGTTACTTTTAACCTTTGTATTTCTCATAATATAACCTGCAAGGACTGACCCAATGCGAATCCCCTCAAAATTCGTTTTTTTCAGTCCCTGCAATAACAGAAATGGATTATTTGTATAGTTATGAACGCTTCAATGAAAGAACACTGGGACGAAATTTATGCAGTGCTGGACACAGATGAGCTGACCTGGTACGAAGAAATACCTGAGCCTTCTATCAGGCTTTTATCTAAATGTCAAATTAATAAGGATGAATCCATTCTGGATGTGGGAGCAGGTGCTTCAACATTTATTGATTATCTTTTAAACCAGGGATTCAAAAATATCATCGCTGCTGACATAAGTGAGATTGCTTTGAACAGGATAAAAGCAAGGTTGAGCAAAGAAAAAACCTCCTCAGTAAGATGGATAGTGGATGATATTACTGAACCTGTCCATATCCAGGATATAAGAGATATTGCAGTGTGGCATGATAGAGCTGTGCTGCATTTTTTATTGAAAGAGAAACAGCAGAAAGTGTATTTATCCACGCTTAAGAAAGTGCTCAAAAATAAGGGTTATGTTATTATTGCTGCTTTTTCGCTAAAGGGAGCAAGAAAATGCACAGGATTGGATGTGAAAAACTATGACCAGAATCTTCTGGCAAAATTCTTAGGAGAAGATTTCAAACTGCTTGATTATTTTGATCATACATATTATATGCCATCTGGCGTGCCAAGACAGTACATATATGCGTTATTCCAGAAAACTTAATCTGGCTTAAGCAAGAAAAAATTCAGTGCCCCTATCAAGCAATCCTCTTTTTGCCTTCTGCTGGCTTGAGATGATAAATCTCTTCTACGCTAACAAGCAGCACCGCCTTTGGTTTTATCTTACCGCCAAATCGCTTGTTTATACGTTCTTTGAAATCATCAAAATATTTTCCAGTCTCTATTACCTCTCCGCTTCCTTTTATCATGTACCCATTCGGATACACTGCGTTTCCAACAGCCACGCGGGATCCATTCTTGATATTTGATGCAGTCTTTGAAATGAAGGAAACACCTATCAGCAATTTATCATTACCTATTGATTTGACAAAACAAACCGGGGCAAGATGAGGATCTCCATCTTCTGTCACAGTCGATACCCAGGTCAGAGCCTTTTGCTTATCGCATTCAGGATTATCAAATATATTTTTAACATCATCGGGCATTGCTACCATAGTCACACCTCATATTGTCATCTTTTTTTATGATATAAAAGAGTTGTCGTTTTCAAATCTTTTTTCTGAATACTTGATTCCCTGCTCTCTTTTGACCATGTTCGCATATTCATGTGCAAGTCTTGCTGGTTCAGGCAACTTATGGCCTCGAAGGCAAGCTTTTACGATCGAAAGCGAGCTTTCAAGCGAAACCCTGTGACCAGGAGCTACCACGATCGGTTTGCTTTTCTGTCTGGACTTTAGCAGCCACCCCACTGTTTTATCCATGTAAACAAGAGGCGAGGCTTCTCCGACATTGGACGGCTCAACACCTTCCCCGCACAGTTTCTTTTTCGTTATACCTGCAGTGGGCACATCAAGAGCTACGCCAATATGTGTGGCCAAGCCTGCACCGCGCGGATGATTGATGCCGGCGCCGTCAATCAACAGTAAATCGGGTTTTGTTTTTAATTTCCCGAAGGCATTCACTATCGCCGGACCTTCACGAAAGCTGAGGAATGTCGGTATATATGGAAAACTTATTGGCGCAATGGAAAAAGCGCATTCGATGATCTCAGGTGAGCCAAAATCCATGAGCACAATCCCTGAAATGATCCTGTTATCAAGGAATGCCTGGTCAGCGGCTGCAATAAATCGAATATCTTTGAAATCGTCTTTAATGATCGCTCTCTTAGCGACCATATGCTGGACTTTGAGAAGGTTTTCCCTGGAAGACTCCTCCGGGAAAAAGTCAGATATCTGCATATGAAATCATTAATGCAGAGTTTTGAAATAAAAAATGCTATGCTCTTACTATCTTCTTTATGTCGAACAAAGGAATGTGATATTCTTTCGAGATATCAAGTTCAGCTCTCATTAAAGCTTCTTGTTCATCTATACCGCTATCCATGAATGCCGCCTTTCGTTTTATGATAGCGGATAATACTTCAAATATGTCCATAGTTCTTGGTCTCCTTATTATCAAGAGGTAATTCTATAAATATAAAACTATTTGACAATTAATAATAATTATGATTTTTAATTATGATGGAACCTGACTTTCCGGAGTTTGATCGCTTTCACCCCGC
>JACUTP010000018.1 GCA_014859785.1 Candidatus Methanoperedentaceae archaeon
AGACCATTTGGTACTAAAAATACATCATAAAACACAGGTTGTGATTTCAAATAAAATTCGGGCAAATCTCTGATTTTGCGCGAATTCTGGCATAAAATTGATGCAAACTATCCAAAACTGCGTATAAGATATATTATACGCAGTTTTTATATAGATAAACCTGCTAATAAGTAATTGGAATATGACTGAAAAGCAACCGTCCCTCAAAAGGCTGGAAACAGAACTGAAAATAAGGGGCTTCTCTAAGCAAACCGCTAAAATGTACCTCTTTTACAACAGCAAGTTCCTGGAATACACAGGAAAAAACCCGGAAGATGTCACAGAAGACGACATAAGGGAATACCTTGCATACAAAATATCCGACCATTCACTTTCAAACGCTTCCATTGCGCTGATAAAAGCATCATTAAAGTTTTTTTATACGGAAATCCTTGGTTTAGAAATTTCCCGTATAAAAACCCCGAAAGCATCAAAAGGACTTCCGGTAATCCTGAGCCAGAGGGAAATTAAGCATCTTATTGAATGCACAGTAAACCCGAAACACAGGCTGCTTATCGAGCTTCTTTATTCCACAGGTATCAGGCTTTCAGAATGCATAAACCTGAGATACTCTGACCTTGACTTAGACGAAGGCATAGGATGGGTGCGCTCTGGCAAGGGTTCAAAGGACAGGATGTTTATTATTTCTGGTATTTTTAAAGATGAACTTCTTGGTTTTTGGGCTAAAAACGGTTCAGGGGAAAATACATATATTTTTTCTGTAAACGGGCGAAAAATGTCAACTCGGGGAGTACAGCACGCGCTCTACGTTTCTGTTAAGCGCGCGGGAATTAACAAGGACGTGCATGTTCATACCCTGCGTCATTCATTTGCCACGCATCTTCTTGAAAACGGAGTTGATATACGGAAAATCCAGAAACTGCTCGGACATTCAAACCTCCAGACGACGCAGATTTATACGCAGGTTTCTACCGATGAAATCAAGAAGATTAAAAGCCCTCTTGATATGTTGTGAAGGTTACGTTACGGGATTTTTACAAGAGATTTCCCGTAACGGGATTTAATAGCAGTTAATGCGTTACGGAAATTATATACTTAATTGTGTAACTTATCTATAAAAGGAGGTAGTGGGCAGAACGGATTATGGTGGTCACAAAAAAAGAATATTCCTGCCCACTTAATTCGTATATATACGAACAATACTATTTATAGTTTACGGATGATGTAAAATCTGCTATCTATCTGCAACAACGAAATTTATGAGGTTCAAAAACAAAAAGTTATTTCCGTATAAAATAGATTCATGTTAATTTTAGTGGGCAGGGGAGGGGAGTATGGTGGTTTATAAAAAAGTCCTGCCCACTTAATTCGTATATATACGAACAATAGTATTTATAGTTTACGGATGATGTAAAGTAAATCTGAATCTGGAACTTTGAGTCTTCAATATAATAAATTATCATCAAATCCGCAACGCCAGACTGCGCCATAATCCCGTAACACAAATACTCTCGCAATTACCGTAACGGAACATCTATATATCTAGGGAACAATAATGAGCCTGACATGACAGAACGAAAATACCTGCGGTGGAAAAAATGCCTGGTATGTGATGATTTCGTGAAATTGATGTTCCCGGAAGATGCCAGGAATATGTTAATAATCTACGAACCAGTCGAAGGAAAAAGCGACACATCCAAGAACTGGAGGAAAAAGCAGCTCGGTTACGTTCATAAAAGCTGCCTGGAGAAAGCGGCTTCCCTGATGAAAGGTTCGGAAAACACACAATAATCAAAAAGTACTATCAGAGGTATCAAATGGCATACAAAGACCTGCGTGAATTTATGGAACTCCTTGAAAAAAAAGGATTGCTAAAACGAATTAAAACAGAAGTAAGCGCTGACCTTGAGATTACAGAAATCCTCGACAGGACTGTAAAGAGCCAGGGTCCTGCCCTGTTGTTCGAGAATGTAAAAGGATACGACATACCGGTATTTGCAAATGCCTTCGGGACAATGGAGCAGATGTGCCTTGCTCTTGAAGTTGGGAACCTTGACGAAATAGGTTCACGGATACAAAAACTCCTGGAATTTGAAGCGCCGTCGGGTCTGTGGGAAGGGATTAAGAAAATATCGGAAATCAAGGAACTAACATCATTTGCCCCGAAATATGTAAAATCAGGTGTCTGCAAGGAAGTCATACGCTTGGAAGGTTTTTCACTTGATGAATTCCCCGTCCTTAAATGCTGGCCTGATGACGGCGGAAGGTTCATTACCCTTCCGCTTGTTTTCACGAAAAACCCGAAAACAGGGAAGCATAACGTGGGTATGTACAGGATGCAGGTGTATGATGGGCAGACAACAGGCATGCACTGGCACATTCATAAACATGGTGCGCGGGATTATGCCAATGCCGGAATCGGAAGGATAGAAGTCGCAGTCGCCATTGGCGCTGACCCTGTAGTTGTATATTCAGCTACGGCGCCGCTACCTGATAACATCGAGGAGATGATGTTTGCAGGATTTTTGCGCAGGAAAAATGTGGAGCTTGTAAAATGCGAAACCGTTGACCTTCATGTTCCTGCTCATGCAGAGATTATACTTGAAGGATACGTGGACGCAAAAGAGCGGCGCACAGAAGGTCCTTTCGGCGACCATACAGGATACTATTCCCTGGCAGACGAGTTCCCTGTATTCCATGTTACGTGCATCACACACCGCAAAAACCCCATATACCATGCAACAATAGTTGGAATCCCGCCAATGGAAGACGCTTATCTCGGGAAAGCAACGGAAAGGATATTCCTTCCGCTTATGAAAACACAGCTTCCTGAAATTGTTGATGTGAACCTGCCTGTTGAAGCTGTTTTCCATAACCTGTGCATTGTTTCCATAAAAAAAAGGTATCCGGGACATGCTAAAAAAGTCATGTTCGCCCTCTGGGGCATGGGTCAGATGATGTTTGCAAAGACAATTATCGTCCTTGATGATGACGTTAATGTGCAGGATATGGGGGAAGTGTTGTGGGCCGCAACAACCCGTATGGATCCGGTGCAGGATGTTATAATTATCGATAAAACTCCAACTGATACCCTTGACCACGCATCCGTTTTGCCGAATCTTGGTTCAAAAATGGGAATTGATGCCACGCGCAAAGGTGCTGATGAAGGGTTCATGAGGGATTGGCCTGATGCTTTGAAGATGGATGAAGATGTCAGGAAACGGGTGGACAGTATATGGGATGAACTTGGACTGGATTAGGATGGATCAAATTTCCATCTGTTTCCCTTCAAGGTCTTCCCCGCCGTAGAACACCTGCTGGGCAATATTATAGATATCCTCCATTCCATACATATAAGTTGATGAAACCGGGAACAGTGTGTGGCTTGACCCGAATGATTCAAGAGCAGATAAAAACTCCACGTTCAACTGCGTCCTCAGTGTCGGGACTTCACTGTTTATAGCATCGTTAAGTTCCATGAAATCTTTGCTCCAGTTAATTATTTTATCAACTTCTTTCTCTTCAAGCAGGTCGGATTTTGTAAGGATATTGATAAAAGGGGTATTGAACCGCACCTGCACAGAAGCAGCCTGAAGCATAAGGGATATAAAACCGGACGGGGTTCTTGATATTACAGGGTCATAAAGGAAACCTATCATGGAATTGTTATTGTCAAAATTATCGATAAGGTATTTTCCCGACTGCCTGAGGACAAACAATTCCATCTGTCCAGGCGTATCGAAAATAACGTGCCCTGTTTCGAAACTGTCCAAAACTTCTTTCATTTCATTAATGTTCAGGGCAAGCATATCAGCGGCAATTATCTGTGCACCGTTTGGACCGACACCGTATTCTTTCATGATGTCCTTGAGTTTTATCCACTCCCTGATATCAATATCAGGAACATAAGGCACATCTTCAATACCAGGGTCAAGGTTCACGGTTACTGCATCGTATCCCCGTGACTGCATCCACCCGGCATAAGCACCTGTCAGTGATGATTTGCCGCTTCCTGCCGAGCCGATAAAATAAAGGTTAATCATTCTAATCAGGATGGTTAATATCTATAATATGGGAAAAGAGTTGCGATGTTAGAAAAACTAAAACTGTACATGGATTTCGTTGTTATAAAACATACGGTATTTGCAATCCCCTTTGCATACCTCGGCTCATTCCTGGCAGCAGGTGGTGTCCCTGAACTTCGTGTATTGTCCTGGGTCGGGCTTGCATTCCTCGGCGCCAGGAGCGCTGCAATGGCTCTTAATAACCTTATTGACAGGGATATTGATGCTAAAAACCCGAGGACTGCCAACCGCGAACTGCCGTCAGGTAAAATCAGTGTCCGTGAAGTCTGGGGAATAATAATTATCTCTTATATCCTGCTGTTCTTCTCAGCGTACAAACTGAACCCGTTGTGCCTGAAACTTGCGCCCATAATCCCGATTACATCATTTGTTTATCCGTATCTTAAGCGGTTTACACCGATATCCCATTACGTACTGGGGCTGAATCTGGGTTATGCGCCTGTCGGGGGTTGGCTTGCGGTTACAGGCGTTTTTAATATACCGTTTGGCATGCCTGAGATTGCCATGCTTATCCTGTTGTTTGCAGTCACTTTGTGGGTGGCAGGGTTTGATACAATCTATTCCTTGCAGGACTTTGATTTTGATGTGAAGAATAAGCTGTATTCCATACCAACGGCTTTTGGCGTGAAAAAAGCATTGCTGCTGTCATTCCTTTCGCATGTATTTATGCTTGCACTGCTTGTCGGGTTGCTGTTCGTGCTGGAACTTGGGAGTGTTTTTATTGCGGGACTGTTTATTATCGGGATACTTGTCTGGTATGAGCATTCAATTGTCAGGGTTGATGATTTTACGAATATCCCTGTTGCTTTTTTTAATGTAAATGCTGCTGTGAGTTTGAGCATGCTTGTTTTTACGGTAGTGGATGTGCTGGTGTGAGGAATTAAATATTTTCATTCCTCAATACTATTATTCACTAAAATCACTGACACAATATTACTATGCCACCACAAGCTACTTAAACCATAATGATTATCCAAATAGTTGCTACGAATATGAATATTTATAATACTAAATATAACTCATATATACTATACCTCACCTATAATATTTAAGTTAAACATATCCCGGTGAATAAATATGCCCGTAATACAAAAAGAACAGTTGATTTTACACCCGCGCCCGAGTTCCATCGTTGCCGCGTTATACACCCTGCGTGACCTTGAAACAGATGTTACAATCCTGCACGGCCCTCCCGGATGCAGTTTCAAGCATGCCAGGCTTCTTGAGGAAGACGGGATGAGGGTTGTTACCTCATCGCTTGACGAATCCGGTTTTGTTTTCGGGGGGATGGATACTCTTGTGGAAGTCCTTGAAAAAGTTATCGAGCGGTTTAACCCGAAACGTATCGGTATTGTCGGAACCTGCGCAAGCATGATAATCGGCGAGGAACTGCACGAAGCTGTCACCCGTGTCCAGCCTGATGTGCCTGTAATTGAAGTTGAAGTTCACGCAGGATACAGGGACAACACAAAAGGAGTTATTATTGCCCTTGAATCAGCACTGTCAGCCGGAATTATCGACGAGGCGGAATTTCAGCGGCAGAAGAGCCTGTTAAAAGAAGCGACAATGGTCGAGAAACGACACGGTGCAGCGAGCAAGGACTATCTTGAACCAAGCCGCGGTGATTTGAAGTATAAGGTTGCAGAACGTATAATCCAGCTTTTAAAAGAAGGAAAAAGCGGGATAAATATCATGAATGCCAAGAAAGAAACCGCGTATATGTTTGTCGATATTAACGCTGCTGTAGTTCAGGCTGCTGAAAAACTCGGGGTTGGCTCAAATATTGTAAACATGGCAAACCTTGATGAAAACCTGGGACTTCCAAAAACACGACGGGATGCAAGGAATATTAATGAAGACCTAAAAGGCATGGGAATTGAAATCCACCATATTATCGGGGGACTGGATGAATACCCGGTAGCAGGAAATAATGTGAACAATTTAATTGCCGAAAAATATCCGGATTTCGATTTTGCAGTAATTACAGGTGTTCCGCATGCACTTCCTATGGATAACATAAAGGACATGGAACTGTTCTCTGTCACAAACGGGCCCAGGCAGGTTGCGCCGTTAAAGGATATGGGGCATAACCATGTGGTTGTGGAGATAGACCTTCACCCCAGGACGCTTGGCGTGAACCATATAGTAGAGTCTGAAACAGGAGCCACCATCCGGGAGATGGTAAAACATGTCTAAGCAGATAGCCATCTACGGGAAAGGCGGAATCGGGAAATCAAGTACAGCATCGAATGTTGCGGCGGCGTGTGCTGATGATGGGCATCGTGTTACAATTATCGGGTGTGACCCGAAGAGTGATTCATCCATAACGCTTCTTAACGGCAGGCGCATACCCACAATCATGGACTTGATGCGGCAGGGAGTGGATATTACAGAAGATGATATTGTATTTAACGGCTACAAGGGTGTAAAATGCGTGGAAATCGGAGGTCCTGAGCCTGGTATCGGGTGTGCCGGAAGGGGTATTATTGTTGCTATTAACCTTCTTCGCAAAATATCCAAAGCGCTTGAGGAAGCAGACCTTGTAATATATGACGTGCCCGGCGACATTGTATGCGGCGGGTTTGTTGCACCTGTTAAGAAAGGGCTGGTAAGTGAGGCTTATGTCCTGACATCAGGCGAGTACATGCCTCTGTATGCTGCAAATAATATCTGTAAAGGTCTTTCCCGCCTTGATGTGACGTTTAGCGGCGTAATCTGCAATTCACGCGGAGCGCCGAATGAGGAGAATATCGTAAACATGTTCGCAAAAGAAGTCGGAAGCGAGCTTCTCGCTTATATCCCGAAAGACGTACTTGTGCAAAACTGTGAACGCGAGGGTTATTCTGTCATCGAGAAGGCACCGGATTCCGGAATTGCCGACGTTTACAGGAAGCTTGCAAAGGCAATAATGGCTGATAAGGAAGCAAAGGTTCCCAGAACGCTGGATGACGCAAGACTCAGGGAACTGACACGTATATAATACTATTTAATATGGATACATTATGACAGAACCCGATGTAATGGACTTGCCACGAATCCTCATTGCAGGAGACCGGTCATCATCAGGGAAAACAACCATATCCACCGGCGTGATGTCCGTGTTAAATGATATGGGGTATAAAGTGCAGCCTTTCAAGGTCGGGCTTGATTTCATAGACCCTGGTTACCATACAGAAGTAACAGGAAGGTTTTCACGCAACATTGATGGTTACCTTATGCCCGATAGTGCGGTGCGGGAAGTGTTTTCCCATGCAGCAGAGGGCGCTGATATTGCTGTTATAGAAGGCGTGCGCGGGCTTTTTGAGGGACTTGAAGCGACAAGCGATATCGGGAGCACAGCCCAGGTTGCCAAGATACTGGACTGCCCGGTAATTTTTGTTATAAACGCACGCAGCATCACCCGCAGCGCAGCAGCTCTTGTTTCAGGTTACAGTTCGTTTGACCCTGATGTAGAAATTGCAGGCGTCATCCTGAACAATATCGGGGGAGGACGCCACAGCGAGAAGGCAAGGACTGCAATTGAAACATACACGGATATTCCGGTGATTGGTGTAATCCCGCGCAATGATTCCATGAAAATCTCAATGCGGCATCTCGGTCTTGTTCCCGCGCTTGAGGGAAGGCGCAGGTCTGGTGATTTTGATACTAACCTGAAAACGATTAAGGATATTATTAAGGAAGGTGTGGATATTGACAGGATGCTTTCCATTGCGCGCACAGCTTCGCCCCTGTCACGTCCGCGCGAGAATATCTTTAAACCCCGCGTTCTGGAATATAGCCCGAAAATAGGGGTTGCGATGGATGAAGCGTTTAATTTCTATTACCGTGATAACCTTGAACTGCTCGAACTTTCAGGAGCGCAGCTTGTTTATTTCAGCCCTGTGAATGACAGGGCACTACCAGAAGTTGACGGTCTGTATATCGGCGGCGGTTATCCTGAGCTTTTCGGGAAGGAACTTGAGGATAACAGTTCCATGAGGGAAGAAATTAAACAGGCATCATCAGAAGGCGCACCCGTTTATGCCGAGTGCGGAGGGCTTATGTACCTGACGCAGGAAATCAGTACTGATGTTTCTGGCAGGGGTAACTACCATATGGCAGAGATGGGGGGCGGCACTTTCAGGATGGTTGGCGCGCTGCCCGGGCGGACGCTCATGGGGCACAAGCGCGTGGTGAGTTATAATGCAGGACGGTTTGTGATGGATAATGTCATCGGAAAGGCAGGAAATTCGTTTATCGGGCATGAGTTCCACCATTCGGAAGTGCTTGAACTTCCTGAAGATACGGATTTTGCCATAAGGCTTGAGCGGGGAACCGGGATTAAGGGTGAGCTTGACGGGATTATCGTGAATAATACAATGGCTTCGTATGCACATCTGCATGCTGTTTCCTATACTGGTTTTGCGCCGTCGTTTGTGGAGTTTTGCGGCAGGATGAGGATGTAGTTTCATTCTGGCACAAACCTTTAAGTCCTGCAAAACATAAAATAACATAAACATGATAGGAACACATGAAGTGGTATTGATTCTCCTTGCAGCCCTGTTCTTATTCGGGCCTTCGAAACTTCCCGAACTGGCGCAGTCGATCGGGAAAGCTGTTGGGGAATTCAAGAAAGCGCAGGTACAGGCAGAGCGCCAGTTAAAAACTTTTGAAAAGACAGAAAACAAAGATATAAAAATCCATAATTTAGCGGTGCAGATGGGCATCGATGTGGAAGGGAAAACCACTGAACAACTAATAGAAGAAATACGCTCGGAAGTATTATCAGGGAAAGAATTAAACATAAAAACAGCAGAAACAGCAGGTACATAATATGATAGGACCACAGGAAATTGTATTGATATTCCTCTTAGTAATCGTACTGTTTGGAGCAAGCAAGATACCCGAACTTGCACGCTCCCTCGGCATGGCGACAGGCGAATTCAAGAAAGCACAGCAGGAAACAGAGCGTCAATTAAAAGATGTCGAGAAATCGCTCAAGGAAGGCGGCAGCAGGCAGGAAGATTCCAATAGGATAAGAAAGATGGCAAAAGACTTCGGGTTAGAAATAGAAAGCAAAAGCGACGACGAATTACTTGATGAAATAAAAGAAAAAATGAAAAAATAAATTTTATTTTTTCTTTTTACCCTTATCAGTTACAAGGAATTTTATTAAATCCTTGCTGAGACGGGTTTCCCTTCCCAGCCTATCAAGGATATCAGGTTCTGACAATCCTTCGGATTTGAGTTCCTCTATCCTGTCAAAAATTTCCTTTTTAATCTCTGAATATTCATTGATATCTTTCCTGTGTCCCCACACATCGCCTTCCAGGAGAGAGATTCCCTGCATTTCAAGAAACATTTTTGTTGAAGCTGATACCGTCTTGATATATGACGCAGGTATATGTATTGCTTTCACATTCGGGCAGGTTTCAATCAATGCAAAAATGTCTCTGTTTGACGGCCTGAAAGCTAGATGTATAATTTTCTCCCCCTGGCCAATTGATTTTATCTCTTGTTTGGAACTTACAACTCTTATTCTCATGGTTATATACCTCTTTGATTGTATATTATTTTTTTTTAATGGCTAATATTTTTCCAATAGGTGTTAATTTATATTAAATAACCCCATTCTTTATGTTGGAAGTTACCATATAAATAAATTTCGTTTTAATTCAGCATTTTTTATCCTTTCTGGTTCCTGTGCTTTGCAGCAATGTTTGCTATCCTTGCAGCAAAAGCCCCTGCCACAAAACCTGCATCGATATTAACCACTGTTAAAACTGAGCAGGATTGCAGCATGGAAAGAAGAGCAGCTTCACCTTTTCCCCCTGCACCGTAACCTGTGGAAACCGGGATTCCGATTACTGGCACATCAACAAGTCCTGATACAATGGCAGGCAGTGTTCCTTCACGGCCCGCGGCAACAACAATAGCGTCCACCCCGTTCTCAACAAGTTTTGCCAATTCGGGAAAAAGCCTGTGGATTCCCGCAACACCTGCATCATATATTGTCGTAACAGAACAACCCATTTCCTCTGCAATCACTTTTGCCTCCTCTGCGACCGGGATATCTGCCGTGCCGGCTGAGATAACTCCCACTTTTCCTCCGGTTGAGGGGACTGCCTCACCAATAACAACAATTCTTGCCTTCTCATTCCACCTTATCCCGACACCCTCATCAGAAGCCAGTTTTTTTAGGGATGTGTAATTATTCCCGCAGGCTCTTGTAATAATAGCCCTGCCTTCATGTTCCAGATGGATACGGGCAATAGATACAATATCCTCATCTGTTTTGCAGTCAGCCAGAATTGCTTCAGGGATGCCAACTCTTTTTGCACGGTGGATATCCACCTTTGCAATATACGACAGTTGCTCGAATGCGCCGATTTTAAGCTGGCGCTCCGCCTCTTCAGGACTTATCTCATTATTTTTTAGTCTCTTAATAATCCCGGCTATATCCATACCCTGATTTACGTCAGCATATGGATTATTCTTATCCATAAAAAAGAAAAATAAGTCCGCTGGAGTTGACGGACTTATACCTTCAGTTCCCGATCCTGTTGATAATCGCAAGACACGCCGTTTTCGCAGGCAGGCAACTCTTCATACGAGTTGTTAATCACTCGCACGAAGCAATAACGGTCTGAGTGTTTGCATTTATCGTTCATACAATCTGGTCGATTACAGTGGCACGGAGCCCGCTGCCGGCAGGTACCCTTATTTTCTTTCCAAATGTTGGAGAGCCGTTCTTTGCAGCAACTCTTTCGCTGTTCGGACCCATGATCTGGGCAGAGTTAATACCGGTCATTATCGCCATGCAGCGCACCTTACCCTCGTAATCCTGCCTTATTCTTGCGCCCCAGATGACGTTAGCCTGTGAATCGAGTTCGTATGTCAATGAAGATGCTATCTTCTCTGCTTCCTGCAGTGACATGTCCGGTCCGCCTGTGATGTGGAGCAGGCAGCCTGTTGCGCCGTTAGTATCTACATCAAGGAGCGGGTGGTTCAGTGCGTTCCTTACGACATCGTTTGCCTTATCCTGTCCCTTTGCTTCACCAACCAGCATTACCGCAAGTCCTCCACCTGACATTATTGCCTTGACATCAGCATAATCAAGGTTGATTAACGAGGGCTGTGTAATGGTTTCAGAGATTCCCTTAACGGTTTCTGAAATCAACTGGTCCATCACGGAAAATGCCTGGTCTATCGGAACATTCGGGCAGTAATCCAGCAGCCTGTTGTTATCGAGTACAATAACGGTATCTGCAGATCTTCTCAGCTCATCCAGTCCGTCTTCTGCTTTTAAAAGTCTTGATCGCTCGACCCTGAACGGGCTTGTAACCATGCCGATTACGATTGCGCCCTGGTCTTTTGCGATCTGTGCAACGACAGGGGCGACACCGGTTCCTGTCCCTCCACCCATTCCTGCGGTGACAAACACGAGGTTAGCGTCCTTCATCACTTCCTTCAATGTTCCCTTTGCAAGCTCGGCAGTTCTCTTTCCGATTTCAGGGTAACCACCAGCACCAAGTCCCCTGGTTATTGACTTGCCAATCAGGATTTTCTTATCCGCATCGATGTTATCAAGATGGATCTTGTCCGTATTTATTGCAATCGTTTCAGCGCCATTTATCCCGAGGTTGTATAGGCGGTGAATGGTGTTATTACCGCCTCCGCCACACCCCATTACTACGATTTTTGGTGTACCGAAAGTTCCAAGTTCCTCGCTTTCCGCGGTTTTTCTCAACACATCTTCCTTTCCCTGCATTTTTAGTGCATCCAATATTAATGATTCCATAATTCATCCCCTCTATTCCTAGAGTTTCTCTTTCAAGCGCAGGAAACTATCAGCATTCTTTGCCTGTTCTTGCGCAGTTTCAAATAATTTCATCCTGCCAACCAGTTTATCACTTCGTTGATCGATTAAATCCCTAATAGCCGTCCTGATTGCTTCGCTTGCAGACGGAAATTCGCCATATTCCACTAACATGTCGATCATTTTTAATTGCTGTTCCGGGAGTCTTAATGTTACTCTTTTCATGTGGTTTCTCCCTGTGGGATGAAGTTTGCATGCATATGCATGCCTGCTGTACGACTCATGTATGACATGTGTCAGACATTTGTATGACATAATAGTATTTATAAGTATCGTTTAAAAATAATAATTATTTTAAATTCAAATTTTCAAAACCGACAAAACTTTAAGCATAATCACCGTTTAGGTGCGTGAAAGTGATAAAATGCAGATACTACTCATCCATTCTGATTATATAGAGTATGAAACAAAAAAGAGCACACCGTTAGCTGAAAAAATCGGTGATGACCTAAAAACCGGCAGGATGGAAGAAGCACTTACGGTCTTTATGGCTGTTGAGAAAAACGATGAGCAGGACATCGAGTACGTGGTAAACCACACTTTAGATGAGATTAAGAAAACAACGGAACAGGTAAAAACAAACAGGGTAATGCTGTACCCCTATGCCCACCTCAGTTCCAGCCTTTCATCCCCAAAAGCTGCAATCGAAGTCATGAAAAAACTTGAAGAGATGCTAAATCTTGCATCATTTGAGGTTAAACGTGCTCCTTTTGGCTGGTACAAATCTTTTACAATAAAATGCAAGGGGCATCCGTTGTCAGAACTTTCAAGAACGATACGTGCAGGTGAGGAAAAGTGTGTTACTTTAATTACCGGGGAGAAGGAAGAAGTGGTTTCCGAGGCATTGAAATCCGAGGAAAAAGCAACATCTTACTGGCATATATTGACCCAGGATGGTGAATTGCTAAAACCTGATGAATTCGATTTCACAGGACATAATAATCTTGAAAAATTAGTAAATTACGAAATCCACAAGAGCCGTACGGTTGACAGGGTCCCGCCGCATGTTGAACTCATGAGACGGCTTGAGCTTGCGGATTATGAACCCGGATCTGACCCCGGTAATATGCGTTATTATCCTAAAGGCAGGCTTGTTAAAAGCCTTATTGAAACTTTTGTCCTGGACGAGTCTGCAAAAGCGGGAGCTATGGAAGTCGAAACCCCGCTCATGTACGACATGAACCACCCGACATTGAAGAAATACCTTGACCGCTTCCCTGCAAGACAGTATTCCATCGAGGCTGACAAAAAACAGCTTTTCCTGAGGTTTGCAGCGTGTTTCGGGCAGTTCCTGATGAACCATGATATGACCATATCGTACAGGAACCTGCCGCTTAAGATGGTTGAACTCACACGTTACAGTTTCCGGAAAGAGCAAAGGGGTGAACTTGTGGGTCTGAGGAGGCTTCGCGCCTTTACCATGCCTGATATGCACACCCTGTGCAAGGATATGGATGAAGCTGTGCGCCAGTTCCATGAACAGTATAACATATGCATTAACGTCCTGTCAAAAATCGGGCTTGGACTTTCTGAATACGAGGTTGCCATCCGCTTCACCAGGGATTTCTACGAGAAAAATAAGGAGTTCATAGTGGAGCTTGTGAAAACCGTGGATAAACCTGTACTGATTGAGTTATGGGATCAGAGGTTTTTCTATTTCGTGCTGAAATTCGAGTTCAATTATATAGATGCCATGAACAAAGCCAGCGCGCTTTCGACTGTGCAGATTGATGTTGAGAACGCTGGGCGGTACGGGATAAAATACATCGATTCAACAGGTGCTGAGAAAATACCGTTAATCCTTCACTGCTCGCCAAGCGGCGCTATAGAGAGGTGTATATACGGTCTTCTTGAAAAGGCGCACATGGATTCTGAAAAGGGTATTGTGCCAATGCTTCCGGTATGGTTATCACCCACGCAGGTCAGGATTATCCCAGTCACTGATAGGCATATGGAATATGCTGAAAAAGTGGCTTCGCAGTTTAATTGCAGGTTTGATATTGATGAGCGCGAAGAAACGATGGGCAAGAAGATAAGGGAGGCTGGAATGGAATGGGTTCCTTATGTTGTGGTTGTGGGTGATGAGGAGGTTGCAACCGGCAATATAACGGTGACTGTCAGAAGCGAGTCAAAGCCAAAGAAGCCTGCTAATATCAAGATGACGGTCAGTGAGCTCAATGAAAGGATTGCAGGCGAACTATCTGGTTACCCGTTTAAACCGCTTCCGCTTCCTGTGAGGCTTTCTGCAAGACCCAGGTTTGTTTAGGCTGGAAAACAAGGAAAGAGCATGCTCAATGCCATAGAGACAGCAAGGATAACAAAATACTTCGATGACATAACAGCAGTTAACAATATCACGCTCGAAGTCAAAGCCGGTGAACTCTTCGGGCTGCTCGGACCTAACGGCGCCGGGAAAACAACACTCATAAACCTGCTCTCAACCATGACAGCGGCATCAAAAGGGAGCGCAGCCGTGTGGGGATATGACGTGGTAAAACAGGCATCCGCAGTACGCCGGAATATCGGCGTGGTGTTCCAGGATACCACCCTCGACGACCGCTTAACCGGACGGGAAAACCTTGACCTTCACGGCAGGTTCTACGGACTTGACAGCAAAACCCGGAAATCAAGGATTAAAGAGGTACTGTTACTTGTCGGACTTTATGACAGGGCAGATGCCATCGTTAAGACATACTCAGGCGGAATGATGAGGCGGCTTGAGATTGCCCGCGGTCTCATGCACCATCCGCGCGTGTTATTCCTTGATGAACCGACACTCGGTCTTGACCCGCAGACAAGGCGCCATATCTGGGAATACATAAAGACGCTGAACAGGAAAGAGGGCGTGACAATCGTTCTCACCACGCATTACATGGAAGAAGCAGACAATCTCTGCCGCAGGATAGCTATTATTGACTGCGGCAAAATTGTTGCCCTAAACACGCCGCAAATCCTGAAAAACATGCTTGGCGGAGATGTAATCACACTTGAGGTTGAAAACCCGGAGGATACCGGAAATTTATGCAAAATTTATGAAAGTAACGAAATACCAAGCACAATATCCTGCAATGATAAACGGATATTTATCACCCTAAAAGACGGGGAGCGCCGGATTCCCCGTGTCCTGGCTCTGGCATCGGATGTCCGCATCCCCATCCAGTCGGTAAGCCTCAGGAAACCCACGCTTGATGACGTATTCCTGTACCATACCGGGCGAGCCATACGGGATGAAAAAGAACCTGGCATGGCAGAACGCGTTGGATACAGGCTCAGGTCAAGGAGGAAATGATGGTCAAAAAAGCCCTCAACACTGTCTATGCAATGTGGCTCCGGGAGATGCTGCGTTTTTCCCGCTCAAAATCAAGAATCATAGGGTCGCTGTCAACACCGCTTTTTTTCCTGGTAATCCTTGGCGCTGGTTTCAGTTCGAGTTTCGAGATACGCGGCGGCGGGATGTTTGACAAAAGTTTTCTCGCACCCGGTCTTATCGGCATGTCCGTCCTGTTTTCCTCCATAATGGGCGGCGTATCCATAATCTGGGACAGGGAATTCGGGTTCCTGAAAGAGATACTTATTGCGCCTGTCAGCCGTTTCTTTGTGGCGCTCGGCAAAGCAGTAGGGGGTGTGACAACCGCCATGATACAGGGCACGTTGATAATGATTATTGCATGGTTAATCGGGGTGGAATACGTCTCTATCCCTGGAGTTCTTGCAGCCATTGGCGTCATGTTCGTAACAGGAATAGGGTTTATAGGGCTCGGGATATCCTTAGCCACGCGGATTGAGAGCCATGAGGGTTTCCAGATGGTCATGAGTTTCCTGACCATGCCGCTTGTTCTCCTGAGCGGGGCTTTTTTCCCGATTTCCAACCTGCCTGCATGGATGAGCTACCTGGTATATGCAAACCCGCTTACATACAGCGTTGAAGCTCTCAGGTTTTGCCTGCTCGGAAGTTCAACCATCCCGCTTCCTGAAAGCGTGGCAGTCATTGTGCTGTTTGCGTTGGTGATGACAGGGCTTGGCGGGAATTTATTCGGTAAAATGAGGGTCTGATATGATACTACTGTCCGGGGGAACCGGGACACCGAAACTTATCAGGGGTTTACGGCGCTTAATTCCTGATGAGGAAATTACGGTTATCGTGAACACGGCAGAGGATACATTTATTTCCGGGAATCTTGTTTCACCTGATATGGATACTGTAATGTACCTTTTTGCAGGGATGCTTGATGAGTCAAAGTGGTGGGGTGTGAGGGATGAGACCTATCATACGAATAACGCACTGCGGGAACTGGGTCTAAACGAGAGGATGCTTGTCGGGGATACAGACCGATCCACGCACATTTTCCGCTCGGAACTGATGCGTAACGGCGCTAAGCTCACGGAAGCAACGGCGCAATTGTCAGGGAAACTTGGGGTCAGGGCGCGGATTCTCCCGATGTGTGATGAAAAGGTGGATACGATGATAACAACCCCTGATGGCATCATGCATTTCCAGGATTTCTGGATTGGAAAACACGGCGAGCCGGATGTTCTTTCCGTGAATATATCAGGTATTGAAAACGCATGCCTGACTGAAGATGTGATAGCTGCGCTTGAATCTGAAGAGAATGTGGTTATCGGTCCGAGCAACCCGGTAACAAGCATAGGACCTATCCTGGCGCTAAAGGGAATGCAGAAAATATTATCCAAGAAAAAAGTAATTGCTGTAAGTCCCATTATCGGGAATGAGCCTGTCAGCGGACCTGCTGGTAAGTTGATGAAGGCTTCAGGTATTCCTGTTTCATCATTAGGTTTGGCGCGGTGTTACGTGGAACTCCTTGATGCGCTCGTGGTTGACGGGCAGGATAGCGCGGATGAAGTTGATTTTCCTGTTCCTGTTTTTAAGTATGATACGATGATGACATCAGCCGGGAAGAGTGAGGAGCTTGCAGGGTTTGTGATGGGGTTGTTTTCTTCATTCGGATAATTTATTAGTGGTATAGCCCGGCAAGGATTCTGTACTAAATGTATATTAAATTTAAATGCTGTTGCCCCTCTCTATACGAAATTTGAAAATCCATTATCATTCTTTTTATTAAAATATAAAAATTACCAAAAATCATTTTTAACTACAACCCCATCTTCCTGACAATCTCCCTGACACCCAGCAAAGCCCCGGAATCCTCAGGAAGCCCGGTAACAGGCTTTCCCTCAAGGTCAAACTGCGCCAGTACTTCATCAAACGGAACAACACCCACAAGGTCCATCTTCAACTCACGGGCATACTCCTCAATCCTGTCCCTGTTCTCTGGTGTAACCTTATTCGCGACCACATGCAGATTTTTTATATTCAGGTCAAGTGAAACCGCAAGGTTACGGATGCGCTCAGCGGTCTGCAAACCCCGCCGCGAGCCGTCAGTAACCACAAGCAGCTCGTCAATATCCCTGATTATCCTGCGTGACAGGTGCTCAAGCCCTGCTGCTGTATCAATAAGAACAAGGTCATAATTCTTTGTAATCCTGTCCATTATCCCGCGCAAAAGGTTATTCACATAACAATAACATCCCGAACCCTCAGGACGACCCATTACCAGCAAATCGAACCGTGGCATCTCAACAAGAATCTCATATATCTTTGATTCAAGAAGGCTTTCCTTGTTAGTATCAGGGGGAAGGTTATCCCTTTCCCGGAACATGAACTCCCGTGTGTCCCCGATAGTCCTGTCCACAGATACGCCCAGGACATCAGGAAGGTTAGAATCAGGGTCAGCATCCACTACAAGCAATGCCTTTCCGCCTTTTGCAGTAAG
>JACUTP010000207.1 GCA_014859785.1 Candidatus Methanoperedentaceae archaeon
TCATAATACCATCCAGCCGTTCCTCCGTATATCCGAAAGGCAGCAGCATGCTCTCAGCAGCCCGCAAGAGGTATTCATAATATTTCGCCATGTCGTACTGTGTGTTTTTATCGGCAAGTTCTGGTATAATCACACGTTTCTGCCAGCTTCTGGATTTATGATCCGTTATTATGTAGCGTATGGTCTGCCCTGGCAGTGTTTCTATGCCCTCTTCCCTCATCTGCTTCATTGCAGCCACCTGGTTATTGAACTGCCTGTACTCATCACAGCCTCTGGATACATGTGTCCTGAATATCAGGTCATCAAGGACACACCCGCCGTCAAGCACTTTCCTTACATACTCTCGCAGTACCTCAAGGGCTTCAGGTATCTTCATGTAAAACTCCGGGGTATTTTTCGCCTCCGCGAGTTTTGAGAGCATGGCTTCCTGCAAATTCCTGATGAGCCCGGGCGTATCACTCCGCCTTGTCTCTATACCCCTCACTTTCAGTTTGCCATCAGTCATTATCCCGTAATATCTGTTAAATGCACCGGCTCCATTTGATTTGTTAGGCAGGAACACAATCCACCTGAATTCCCCCTTTAGTTCAAGAGGTATGCTGATTTCTCTGCTCACAGTTTCACAGAGTTTTTCAGGATTACGTCCTTTCACCCAGAGACTGTCCACGATGCCGTGCAGTATCTCAAAGCCCGTGCTATCCGCAGTTTCTATTGTACGGAGAAGAATCTCCCGTCCGTAGGCTGTTATGGATTCATGGCACTCTATCCTCCCGAAACGCGCCTTGTTGAATCCCATATATCCGAAACTCGTCACCAGTAACCACTTGAGAATATTCTGCTTCATCTCATACTCCTCTGCTCTCCCGGGTTCGGACTTGATTCGCTTCTTATATGTCATCCGTCTCTCAATAAGTGGTTTCAGCACTCTTGGAATAAGACCGATACGCTGCTGGCAGATATTGTAATGCGTGAACGGAACGCGCTTTTCCGAATCAGGGCAGCATCCGCAAAGCACTGTTTCCGGTGAGATGTTGTGCTTCACCATGATATTTGGGAAAAGGGAAGCGAAGTCTATTTCAAAAACGTTCTCGTGCAGTCCTACCTTCGGCTCAATCACCAGTGCTCCCCTGTCAGCGATGAGAAGTTCCTCAGCAGTTTTCCAGTATTCTGCAAGGTTGCGTTTCCACGGGACGAGTACCCCGTCACGCAGAGCCTGGTTTACCTGAAGTGCTGTCACTGCACTGCCAGGACTCAGGCGTGATAACTCCTGCATCGGTATCCCTGTTATGCGGGAAAGGTCAATTAACCCGAGAAGCCCGCCTTCCCTGAAAAGAAAGATTGATTTATCAAGGTGTAAACGCCCTGCCAGCATGTACCCTCTGGGTTTGTAGAGGATTCTGCCGTAACTGAAATATGACTTTCCACTGCCTTCAGGCAGGACATCCTTCTCCCTGCCAACCTGGAGGTCAATATCATGCAGCGATGCACGGTGATGCAGGTACGGAAGTTCAAAACTGTCTCCCCGGTCTGTCAGTATCAGGTCAGGATTAGACCTGGCGACCTCACGGTTAAGCCCGCTAATCATCTCTGCTTCGTCTTTATTTTCAATAACAATATCTCCCAGAGTTATCCTGCCTATCGGGTCATCCATTGTGGCAATTCCTTTATCCCTCCCTGGCGTCACCGATAGTTCCATGCTTACAAGGTCAGGTATTTCGTAGTCAATAGAATACTGGCTGTCATCAGGAAGTTTTGTCATAGGAAACAGGCTGTGTTCAAGCAGATATTGCCTCACAGGGTCGAGGTCGATGTTATAGAGCCCGCATCCCTTAGCCTCAAGCATTGAAGCGGTCTCATAAACCGAGTTGGGCTCTATTGTGACGGAAATTACTCTTTCAGGCTTGCTGCCCAGCCATGTCCTCTTTTCTTCAAAACACACATCCTTTACTCCAGGCAGGCTGGCAATCAGGGACAGAAGTTCGGTCTTGCCTGAAACGTACATCTTCGGATAATACACCTCACGCACAGGTTTGCAGACTGCACCGTCTTTAATCCATTTTGTTATCGTGCTGCTCTTCGGGTCGTACCTGATGTCCAGCAGGAACATTCAAAGCCTCCCGCAATAAGTTAAGTTCTTTCTCCTGTTCCACAAGTATGGATAAGAAAACAGCATCCATCGGGTCAAGAGCAGGTGCAACAGTACAGGATGAAGCGTGTTTCCTTGCCTTGTTCATCAGGCTGTCAAAGGCAGTTTTATCCTCGCCGCGCAGCGCCCTTCTGAAAATTGAAAGTTCAATTATTATCTCCTCAAGCAATACACGAAAGGATGGCACTGTTCTGCCCAGGTAAGTCACCTCCTGCTAATTCATATTCCTCAAAATCAGTAAACCTCATCTGCCCGGGCGGTACAGGCATGTATTCAAAGACATACCCGTCATCGATTATTCTGATGAGTTTCTTTGAGGGGTGTTCGATACGGATAACCCTGTCAGCCCTTGATGCAAGCAGTCTGTCCCCATACCATGAGCCTCCGAAACTTGTTATTGCCGTAATGATTCCTGAGGATTCGGTCAGCAGTTTCAGGTGTTCAACCAGCGGTTCAAACAGTCTCCTGCCGTCAGAGCCAGAAAAGAGGGTTGGCAGATACGATATAGCCAGCACTGCAGGATTCCACTGCTCAACTGCATCCTGTAATCCATATATCAGGGCATCCATCTGGTACTCTGTAAAAGCACGGGCAACATGGATTCTGGAAAGCACTTTTCTCGGTTTTTCACCGAAGGACTTAGCCGTCTTTGATAGGGCATAGGGATTAAAACTGTTCCAGCCGTCAACAAACATTGCATCCCTGCCAGAGGATATGAACGAAGAAACGCACAGGCTGAATAGAACATCTGTCGCTATGCTGGACGAACCCTCGATTACTGTTATGCATGA
>JACUTP010000019.1 GCA_014859785.1 Candidatus Methanoperedentaceae archaeon
ACGAACGCAGATATTGAAATCCGTGTCATCCGTGTTCTTGGCGATCTGGTGTGAAGACCTTTCATCGTCATCTATGAACACCGTTCATAGCCGACTTTGCGGTTAAATTTCAAATATTACCCCAATAGGTCTGTGGACACTAAGTTTAGCTTGCCAGATTGCTAGAGGGGAAGCACCGGCGAACTTCGTTTATAAGGATGAGGATATGGTCGCCTTTTATGATATAAAACCATCCGCACCCGTACATGTACTGATAGTTTCCCTGGAGCATATCGAAAGCATCAATACGCTGGAGGAGAAGCACAGCTCGAAAATGATGCTTAATGTTAATGTCCACTGACTTTCTGGGGTAAATTCATGATACAAAATGATAGACGATTGAATAAATTCCGCAATCCAGCGAAATAGTATTTTTTAGTACTATATAATAATATTTATTATTTTTACCCCGAAAGGTTCTCTGGACATTAACACTAATGTAACTTTTCCATTCCTTTCACAAGCGCCTCAACAACAGAAGGGTCAGCCAGGGTCGAGGTATCAAGTTCTGCCTTAAGTTCGTCACTTTCCTTAACTCTTTCCTTCAGGGTAGCAAAAGTATTTGGTTATGGTGGGACATGGTAGAAACTGACGGAGGATTATAGTGAAATGACGTTCGGTTATGATGGCTCTCATGCCTGGGCTATTTCAGGTTATGGAAATTGCATACCTTCGACTGGTTGGGTGAATACGTATTGTAGAGCCTGGATTGATCAAAGCAGCGGGGATTTTACCCATCTTGAATGGTGAGGTCATGAAGAGAATCTACATGCGGATAATCGGGTTCATAATGTGTATTCCATTTATATATGCACTGTATTTTTGTACGGTCACTCAACCCACATTATTAATTATACCATGTATCCTGGGTGGTTCAACTTTAGCACCATTCGTGGTTATTGCATTAGCGATTGGTCTTTACCTCCTTATTACAGGTGGTGGAAGAAAGGGTCTCAGTGCTTAATTGTTTTTACATTTTCACATATATGCGATGGCATTCCTATTTCAAAATAACTGAGAACCTTAAACGAACTTAAGGGATTTTACCTTATCCCCTGTCATTCTATAGCATCGAAATACCGTTGGAAAACATCGTCAAGGTTTGATAGTATATATCTTCTCGTTGTTAAATGCATTATTTCACAAAGCAACGAACTAAACGAACTCTGACGAACTCTTGCTGTGAGGGTTCGCTGATTTTATAACCTAAATCAAATCAGGTATTCTTTCAACATCAACTGTGTTTCTCTCTCTACTAAAATTAACTAAAATTCCGAGTTTAATCCCTGTAGCCTTCAGATAATTCAAAAGTTGTGCCTTGTCTATGCCTGTTATTTCATTCACATATTGTTTTGGATTCATTGAAGTTGGATTTGAGACAGCCTGGATTGTAAAGGTTTTGCTTACTCCACGATTATTCCTGCATACCCTACCACACCGGATAAATCACCTGTTGCATCACCGCTTGTACTGTAATCAAGAAGTTTTGCTTTTGTAGCGCCAAGTTTTTTTGTGGCAGCAAGCATGGCAGAGACCGGACCGTACCCACACACAGTGGCACTGCGTTCATACAGCTTCCGGTAAAAAGCAGGAACGTCCATTTTCATGATGGAATCCAGAAAATAAGCATCATTCTCCCTGGCAATGTTATCTGGCTGGTAATGTGTAAAATCACTTGATGCTATAATTACAACTTTCTTACCAATCCTGGAGATTGCTTCTGCTATTTCTTCACCAACCTCGATTGCGGTCTCCTCATCCTGCATTCCCATGCAGACAGGAACTATACCGAATCCTGAAAAACGATACTGAAGGAAGGGAAGCTGTACCTCGATAGAATGTTCGTACCTGTGGGCAGTTTCATCAATATATATTATCTTTTTAGGAAGTGCGTCAATTAATTCGGTATCTGAACTGACTTCTCCCATAGGCGTACTCCAGTTTTCCCGTGAAACAGATACAGGTGAACCATAACCGGTATGATTGGGGCCCAGTATGATAAAAGTATCAGCTTCCGGTAAAACATCATACACATGTGCTGCCGTCCTTCCCGAATACCTGTAACCGGCATGGGGCACAACAGCCCCGAGCACAGGTCTTTCAATCCCTGATAAGCCGGTAAAGCATCTGCTGATCTCACGGGCCAGGTCGTTTTTACCTGAAGGGTAAAATTGCCCCGCAACAGCAGGAAATCTCATATTACCTATAATTCTGCTTCAAACTCTTCTACTGTGTAGTTAATCGTATCTCCTTTTTCAGAAAGTACCTGTTTTGCAAGGAGCCAGTATATTAATGCAAGGGCTTTTCTTCCCTTGTTGTTTGTAGGAATCACAAGTTCCACATTTGAAGTGGAATTGTTCGTATCGCTTAAACCGATGACAGGAATACCAATACTGACAGCCTCGTTTACTGCCTGGCTGTCTCCTCCGGGGTCAGTGACGACGAGCACATCGGGTTCGATGAACACTTTTAATTTGGGGTTGGTTAAGGTTCCGGGAATGAATCTTCCTGTAATTACACTGGCGCCGGTTGCTTTTGCGAACATTTCAGAAGGGTAATGGCCGTACTGCCTCGCAGATACTACAAGAATCCTTTTGGGGTTGTATTTTGCAAGCATTTTAGCAGCAAGTCTTATCCTCTGGTCAGTTGCCTGTATATCAAGGACGTACAACCCGTCTGTTCTCACGCGGTATACAAACCTCATCATTTCCTTTGTTTTCTGCTGTGTACCGATATGAATTCCTGCGGTCAGGTAATCATCCTGGGGAATGATTGATTCATAACCAGTATCCTGCTTTGCATCATTTTTAATATCAATGGAATCATCCATATTCTCACCTTTTAAACTGGTACTCTCTTTTCTTTTGTTGTTCTTTTGACTGTTATAGGGAGCACTCCCTTTTCCAGTTCCATCATTGCTATGTTTATTGGTTCTTCTCTCTCAACATCGATTAATACAGGTGCCCCCATAAAAATCTGTAATGCCCTTGCACCGATAATTCTTGCAAGTTCATATCTGCTATACCTGGTTTCACTCACTAAATCACCTCAAAAACAAACAGCTGGCTGTTCTATGAATACAATTAATCTGTATATATGAATTTTGTATTTTTACCCGGAGTCCCTCCGGATGTGGTTTGTGTTCTGTTCAATTGCCGTTTCCTGACAGGGTATATGGGGTTGCTGAGATTTGAACTCAGGTCACGGCGTCCCGAACGACATAGGATGGACCAGGCTACCCTACAACCCCTCCTTTACTGGTATGGTGCCAGCAAATCCACCAGTCCCACGTGGGTCAGCAGCATTCGCCTGCAGCAATACCGTTCTATACCAAGGTCATCAAGTATTTTACCAGGTTCCTCGTTATCCAGTCGTTTCTTATATTCTTCATATACGCTGGAAATCACTTTCCCACACGTAAAGCATCGTACCGGTATCATATTCTACCTGTATGATTTCTGTCTTCTCTTCCTGGCGCCTTTACCGCCGAATTTCTTTGGCAGTTTATACCGCGTGTCGTTGACCAGCAGGCTCCTGTCATACTGTGCCATTGCATCCCTGAGTGCGGAATCGTTTGTCCAGTCCACGATTCCTCGTGCAATAGCTGTGCGTACAGCTCCTGCCTGTCCGAAGATACCGCCGCCATTTACATTAACATCAATGTCCACGGAATTAATAACATCGCCTGCTAACTCAAGGGGTTCTGACATCTTAAGCCTTACAAGTTCAGGTTCCATAATCTCGATAGGTTTCTTGTTTACCCTTATCCTCCCTTTTCCTTTACGTATGGTTGCACGGGCAATAGCGGTTTTTCTTTTTCCTGATGAATTGACGATTTTCATGAATAACACCTATACCTTTGACCCTAATTTCTTACTCATCTCACCGAGTACGGTATAATTGATGGTACTCAGTCGGGAGATGTTTGCATTTTCTATTGTGCTGGTTTCCTGTTGACTTAATTCCCCGGGAACGCCGATAAACACTTTCAAGTTTTTAAAAGCTTCCTTTCCGCCTGCCCTTTTGTACGGGATCATGCCGCGGATGGTTCTTTTTACTATCTGGTCAGGTCTTTTAGGGAAATAAGGGCCGAAATCCCTGCCCCTGTCAGCGTACTGTTTGTACCTGTCATATGTAGCTACCTTCCTGCCGGAAATTATGGCTTTCTCAGCATTTACAATATTTATTTTCTCGCCTTCAAGTATCCTCTTTGCAACAGCGCTTGCCATTCTGCCGAGAATTAGATTATTTGCATCAATTACTGTCATTGTTTCACCCCATTATCCTGACACCAGAACCATTCGGGTTCGTGTCCATTAACTGTTCAATGCTCAGGCAGGTCCCTCCTGCTGCTGAAATCTTTTCCCTGGCACTTTCACTGAAACCGAGTGCTGCCACAGTTAATTTGTGTTTCACTTCGCCTGACCCGAGAACTTTTCCCGGTATGAGTACAAGTTCATCTTCTTTAGTATACCTGTTTATCTTGCTCAGGTTAACTTCGGAAAAATGCCGGGTTGGGCGTTCAAGCCTTGATGCTATATCCCGCCAGAGGGATACTTCTTTTTCCCTTGACCGGTTTTTTAGAGTTGATATAAGTTCCAGTACAATTGGGTTTGTTTTGTAATTGTGTTTCATTCTGTTCCTCCGTAAGACCCCAGAGGGTCTGACTCACGCCATTGCTGCGTTCGAATTGTTTCAATCCATTCGCCACAAGCAGATGCTTGCTACGGTTTTAAAAGAATCATAAAAAGATGATTCAGCCATCCCTTGATACAGTTCATATTACATAAAGATAACGTGGAAGTAGTAAATTGTGGCACTTTCCAAATCCTGCCCTGAATGGTCGGTAACTTACCTGCTTCTTTTAACATTATCGAACAACCCCTTTGTTTCCACTGGAAATTTCATGAAAAATAATGATGTTTTCATTTTGACAATAACGATAAGTATATTCAAATGATGGCACATAATATAAGGCATGGTTAGTTCAATATATATGGATTATAGCTCAACCACACCCGTTGACCCTGCTGTTGCGGAAGCTATGTATCCCTTTTTCTCTGAAAAATACGGCAATCCTTCCAGCCTTTACACTAAAGGGCGGGAGGCTAAAAAAGCAATTGAAGAGGCAAGGCAGGAAGTGGCAGACCTTATTGGTGCCAGGAAAGAAGAGGTTTTTTTTACAGGGAGCGGTACCGAATCAGATAACCTTGCCATTAAGGGAACAGCATACAAAAACAGGAAAAAAGGCAATCATATAATCACAAGTTCCATAGAGCACCATGCAGTCCTGAATACATGCAAATTCCTTGAAATACAGGGATTTGATGTCACATACCTCCCTGTGAGCCGTGAGGGACTGATAAACCAGGATGACGTTGAAAATGCAATTACCGGGAAAACAATTTTAATTTCAATCATGCATGCCAATAACGAGATTGGCACAATCCAGCCGGTCCGGGAAATAGGGAAGCTTGCAAAAGACATGGGAATTACATTCCATTCGGATGCCGTCCAGACAGCCGGAAAAATTCCTTTAAACGTGGATGAACTTAATGTTGACCTCCTGTCCATGAGCGCCCATAAAATGTACGGACCAAAAGGCGTTGGTGCACTATATATAAGGAAAGGGATACATCTTGAGCCGTTATTACATGGCGGGGGACATGAACGGAATATGCGCCCTGGTACTGAAAACGTTCCCGGAATCGTCGGGTTCGGGAAAGCGGCTGAACTTGCAAAAAAACACTTGCCTGATGAGGAAAAACTGGTTATCCTCAGGGACTCGCTTATAAAAGGTATTCTTGAAATCGAGGATTCTTATCTTAACGGGCATGCTACAAAACGCCTGCCTAACAATGCGAATTTCAGGTTCAGTTTTATAGAAGGAGAATCAATGATATTAATACTTGACATGAAAGGTGTAGCTGCATCAACAGGTTCGGCATGCTCGTCCGCATCCCTTGAGCCGTCCCATGTACTTTCAGCGCTGGGCTTAAAACCAGAAGAAGCTCATGGTTCTCTCAGGCTTACGCTTGGAATTGGTAATACACAGGAAGATGTTGATTATGTCGTATCGGTATTGCCCGGGATTGTTGGCAAACTGAGGATGATGTCGCCACTTGCAAGGTGAATAAATGACAGACGGATATAGTGAAAAAGTAATGGAACATTTTGCCAACCCGCGAAATGTTGGCGAGATAAAAGATGCTGATGGCATAGGCAAAGTCGGTAACCCTACATGCGGTGACCTTATGTGGATTTATATCAAGGTGAAAGATAACCGGCTTGAAGATATTAAATTCAAGACTTTCGGATGCGGGGCAGCTATTGCAACAAGCAGTATGATTACTGAACTTGCAAGAGGCATGACCATAGAAGAAGCGCTTGAGATAACACGTAAGGATGTAGCAGATGCGCTTGACGGTCTACCGCCTGTAAAGATGCACTGCTCAAACCTTGCAGCTGATGGATTACATGCTGCTATAAAGGATTACCTTGAAAAGTCAGGTAAAAAATGAGACAGCCGTGTGAAATAGTGGTACAAAAAGTCCTTCCTGCCAGAAGAGTATATATAATCTACATATCCATATACCGAACTAATACACATGACTGCATAACAAATGCAATTCGAAAGTATCAAAGTGTTTTAAATTTTAAACCGAAAACAGCTTAATAAAATAACCGTATATAATAATAAAGAGGAATCAGAACAATGGGACTTATTGACCGTATGAGCACAGTAATAAAAGCAAAAATGAACAAATTAATGGATAAATATGAGGACCCGAGGGAAACTCTTGATTATTCCTATGAAAAACAGCTTCAACTGTTACAGAATGTTAAACGCGGTGTTGCTGAAGTGGCAACCTCAAGGAAACGCCTTGAACTCCAGAAGATAAAACTTGAACAGAATATCAAGAAACTTGACGGTCAGGCTCATGAAGCCATAAAAGCCGGCAGGGAAGACCTTGCAAGGATAGCGCTTGAAAGAAAAACACAATCCCTGGCAGAAATTGAAAGCCTCAGTCAGCAGATAGCAGATATCCAAAAAGAGCAGGATAAACTCATGGTCACGGAAAAGCGACTTGGAGCCAAGATAGAGTCATTCCGCTCAACAAAGGAAACAATCAAGGCCCAGTACAGTGCTGCTGAAGCCCAGGTCAAGATCACAGAATCAGTAAGCGGCATCAGTGAAGAGATGGGTGACGTGGGGCTTGCCGTTCGTCGTGCGCACGATAAGACAGAGAATATGAAAGCCCGTTCATCAGCCCTTGATGAACTTGTTGAAGCTGGAACGCTTGATGATGTGATAGGCGGAAGCCAGGATGATATTGAAAAGGAGCTTTCGAAGATAAAAGCAAAAAGCGAGGTAGATGCCCAGCTTGAAGAGCTTAAAAAGGAGATGGGAAAATGATAATCAGGTTGATGGGGGAGGGACAGTACGAGCTGGATAAAGCACAGGTTGATGAGTTGAACCGGATTGATAACAACCTGGTAAATATTGTCGATAACTGTGATGAAGATGCTTTCAGGACTGAATTCAATAAAATCATTGATTACGTGCACATAAACGGAAAACACATCCATGATGATATCATAAAACCCAGTGATATTATCATCCCTCCAGCAGATATCACACTTGAGGAAGCAAAAAATATTTTTAAAGGAGACGGGCTAATTGAGAATTAGTTACGTTGGATTATATTATATAATAAACGGTCCGGGCTAAGGCAGGTGATTGATTTGAAAAAATGGCATCGGGATACCGGGCTCCAGGCACGCATGTTACTGACAATGTTCCTGCTTGCAGCGCTGTACCTGTTCTTCCTTGTAATTATTTCAACTTACGGTGGTGTAGGGACATACGGCATGATATTTTTCGCAGGGATTTTCCTGGGGTTACAGTTTCTCTTTTCTGACAAGCTCGTGCTCTGGAGCATGGGCGGCAGGATTGTCAGCGAACAGGAAGAGCCGCGTCTTCATGAAACTGTTTCAAGACTCTGTGCAATAGCAGACCTGCCAAAACCAAAAATTGCCGTGGTTAACAGCAGTGTCCCGAACGCATTCGCAACAGGCAAGAGCAAAAAAAGTGCACTTGTCGCGGTCACAACCTCCATTATGCAGAAGCTTGACCAGGCAGAGCTTGAAGCAGTGCTTGCCCATGAGTTAAGCCATGTCAAGAACAGGGATATGCTTGTTATAACAATAGCGAGTTTCCTGTCAACAGTGGCGTTTTTCCTTGCGCGGAATATGCTGTTTTTCGGAATGGGAAACCGCAGGAATTCAGGAGCTACAATGGTTATATGGATAGTCTCAATTGTTGTCTGGATATTGAGTTTTATTCTAATACGTGCACTTTCAAGGTATCGTGAGTTTGCAGCAGACAGGGGTGCTGCTATAATCACGGGTCGCCCTGCACATCTTGCCTCGGCACTTATGAAAATCAGCGGCGTAATGGAACGTGTACCTTCCCAGGACCTCAGGAAAGTTGAAGGGATGAATGCCTTTTTTATTATACCTGCTATATCGGGTGATTCCATAATGAAACTTTTCTCGACCCACCCGTCAGTTGAGAGAAGAATCAGTGCACTTGAGGAGATGGAGCGGAGAATGGAGTTTTAGATGGGTTTCCTGAATGCGCTCCTGGGCAAAAGCAAGCTGCCAAAATCGAAAACAGAAAAATTGTTTGCCATGTCCACAGCATATGTCACCCTTAATACCAACCTGAACCTTAGGTCAGAGGGCGCAGGGATATGTTTTAAACCACTTGAAGCGTCAAGGTTCAAGAATGCCGAGCTCGAAATAAACTTACTGCTCCAGCAGAGTTGCAAGGAAACAAATACCCTTTTTAAAATGCATAAGGATTCTTATGGCTATCTCTGGGTTATTTTACACGACAATGATTTTGAGGACCTTGTAACAACCTTATACCTTGTGAGTGAGACACTGAAGGAACATGACTTCGGGGAGCAGCTCTTGTGTGCGGTTTTCAAGTTCAAAGGTGAATCCGAAGTTTTCTGGATATACAATTTCAAACAGGCAAGTTATTACCCTTTTGTAGCAGATGGAAAAAACAGGAATTCTTCTTACGAGTTCAGGATGCGCTCCATTATGGACAGGGAACTTCCCATTGAAAAGGATGTGGCGCGCTGGTATCCCCTGTGGGATATTCCTGTATAGCATTTTATCCAACCGGATATGGTAATCGTGAAATATTCCATCCTGCACGATTCCCTTCGAAATTTAGCAAACGTTTTAAAACCTTCTCCCATATTATGAGCGGAGATTTAATTACATAACGAAAGCAAATGTAATATCAGAATAGCTTCTGGATTCTGCAGCGATTTAGGATGTGTTCCTGAAGCTCACAGGAAGGAAACTCATCGAAAGTATGTCTTACTTTAAAATACCGGGAATAAGTAAAATGGTGGTCAGGGTATGGCAGAGGAATATGGATGTTTTCATGAAAACATTTAAGGTAAATTTCATCCCCCCGTTTTTTGAACCGCTGCTTTACCTTTTTGCGCTGGGTTTCGGGCTTGGTATCTATATAGAAGAGATTGAGGGGATATCATATGCAAGATTCATAGCCCCGGCACTGATTTCAATATCTATCATGAACTCGGCTTTTTTCGAGTGCAGTTTCGTTTCTTACGTGCGCATGTATTACCAGAAAACCTTTGATGCCATGATAGCAACCCCCCTCAGTATTGAGGAGGTAATTACAGGAGAAATTTTATGGGGTGCCACCCGCAGTTTCATAAACGCAACAATAATGCTGGTTGTGATTCTATTTTTCGGTCTCATTGAGCTTCCGTCATCCCTTTTGATAATTCCATTCTCCTTTTTAGGCGGTTTCCTGTTTGCCTCAATTGCCATGTGTTTCACTGCCATATCCCCGAACATAAATACTCTAAACTATCCTACATTCCTGTTCATAACACCAATGTTCCTTTTCAGCGGCACATTTTTCCCACTTTCTGTCCTCCCAGAGCCTGTCCAGTATTTTGCGCTTGCAGTTCTTCCCCTCACCCATGTTGTAAATATTGTGCGCTCGCTAACGCTTGCAGTCCCAAGCGGTTTTATGCTGCTCAGTTTTATGTGGATTCTTATAGTGTCACTGGTGCTTTTTGTGCTGTCCGTGAACCTGATGAAAAAAAGACTGATAGTTTAAATTCCCTGCAAGTTCGAACACACGCAACACGTGGTCTATTCCCGTAAGCACTTCCATTATCCTGCCAGCATCTTTTGAAGTAATACCGTTATTCCCGGCAAGCCTTGAAAGCCTTGAAAGCGTGCCTGCAATATCATTAAAAGCCTGTTTTACATCAAGGTTATTATCCATATTCTTCTCAAAACCTGTCTTTAACCCCTCGGTCAGAACTTCAACGGAATCATCACTTTCCTGTGCATCAGCACGCCTTATGCTGTTAATAAAACCAAAAGTCTCCTTCAGCTTCCCTGATGTTTTCCCGATCCTGTCATACGTGAAATTCAGCCTTTTACTATAGTTACCGTATATCAGGAAGAACCTGATTTCCTCTTCCGTATGCCCTGCATCAAGAAGTTCGCCAATGTAAATGACATTCCCCTTGCTTTTTGACATTTTAATGCCATTTACCAGCAGGTGACCACCGTGCAGCCAGTAGTGTGCCAGTTCCGTCCCTGATACTGATTCCAGAACGGCAATCGTATAATCGTGGTGCCGTATAAGGTTATCCTCTCCCCCGCAGCAGATATCAATGGAATAACCCAGGGTCTGTATTATCATGGCAGGGTCCTGCACGTTCCATGCAGGTCTCCCCCTTCCGATATCAGCATCAAAGTAAACGGTATCACCTTTTTTATATCCATGCCAGAGAATAAAATCACCAACATTCCAGTAGTCGCCAGGATATGTGTCCCTGTGGAACCGCCTCTTTTTCCGGAAAATGCGCGACATATCAGGCTTTCCGAGTTTCCCGAAATCCCGGAATTTCAGCATGTCGAAATATACATTTCCGCGGTACCAGTACGCATAACCTTTTGCCAGAAGCTCTTTTATGATATCGACTGCATGATAAACCGATTCTGACGATTTTGGAGTATAGGTAGGTGATTTGATTTTCAGCAGCTTCAATTCGTCAAAGAACAGTTTGACGTATTTTCCGGTTATTTCAGATAGACTGACACCCTTTTTTTCTGCCTCGCTAATTGATTTATCTTCAATATCAGTAATATTAAGCGTTCTTATCACACTGTATCCAAGATATTCAAGGTATCTCTGGAGTATATCCTCGAAAAGAAACGTTCGGTAATTCCCGATGTGGGGGCGCTGGTAAACAGATGGTCCGCAGGTGAACATCCTTACCCTGCCGTATTCCTGTGACTTGAAGCGTTCGTTTTCCTTTGTAAGATTATTGTGCAGGATAAGCAATTTAATTCAATCAGATTTCCCGGACAACGAAAATATTATCGAATGGGATGTACAGCCTTTTACCCTCATCCTTTCCGCGTGTAGGAATGCATCGCAGGTAATTGTGCTCGATTTTTATATTTTCATTATTACTTATCCAATCGTCATGCTGTGGTTTACCGTCTTTTAAGTAGCGTTTTGTTTCAATTATGTATTCACGAATTATTTCTGCCATTTGATTCCTCACCATAATTTCTGTCTTATATTATTAAAAGGATACCCTCAAATTACCGTCTATGGACGAAATAACGTTCTGCAATTCCTGTTTTTTTAACCCTGAAATTTCTTTCAGGGAAATAAGGTGGTTTTTAGCTGTTTCAAGCTCTTTTTCGGATGTTTCAATTTTATCCTGCAATGCCGTTATTTCATCCCTCATATTTTTTTCGTCATGGCGTATGTCAAATCCTGAAAGTTCCTTTTCTTTATTTTCAGCATCCTGTACTGCAATACGATAATTTTCCTGAAACGATTCGAGTGATGATATAACCGAATTCACATGTTCCAGCATTTTATTCTTCTTATCGGTTGAAAGATTAAGGGCATCACTTTCAATGATATTTCTAAATTCAACAAAGAATCCCGGACTGACGTTTTTCTGGTCTGAAAAGCACGCCTGCAAATCTTGCTTTGTTTGAGGATTAAGGGTGTATCTCCCGCTATCATTTAACTGTTTTAACCTGTTAAGACCCGCACTTAATGGCAAAACCAGTGAGTTGATTTTTGCTTCTGATTCAGTTACTTTTTTCTTGAGGGCTTTAAGTTCGTCTTTTGTCTTCCTGTACTCATTCCACAACTCACTTCCCCTTAGCAAATTAAGGGATTCCTGTAATTTTACAAGGTCATTTTTCAGGAGAATAATCTTTTCTTCCTGTGCTTTTATGCTTTTTATCTTTTTTTCGATGCGGGATTGTGTTTGTTTAATCTCACGTACGATATTATCCGCATTTTCAAAAGCCTCTATCGTTTCTTTTTTCTCATTCAGGGGTTCGATAAGCTCATCAAGCAGCCGCCTTAGCATACTTACTCCAGCAACGACCTCCTTTGATTCCTCCGGATACACGGTTTTTGCATACATGTGGCTTTTCATCATGTTATCGAAACAGACAACAAGGTTATGCATGGAGTTTTCATGAAATGCTTTGATGGTATTAATGTCAGTGGAGCCGGGGATGGAAATATTCTCTATAAGCATCCTTACCTGTTTTACCATATTGTCCCTGTTGCTTGTTGTGATTTTTACCATTTTCAGGTGGAATTTTCCAACAGGCTGTGCTTTTTCAAGCTCATCAGTGCTCTTTCCAATCTCAACGAGGGCTTTTCCAATCCTGGGAAAAACGTGTGAAGCGTGCTCACCAATACTTTTAAAAATCTTACCTGACCTTAACTCAAGCCAACCGGTGAGCTCTTCAAACGCTATTTGCTGTTGTGTTTCCTCTTTTTTACCAAACAGCCTGTTAATAAAGTTCAATTTAAATCCTTCATGTCACCGCTAAAGTAACTGTCATACGATCCCATATCAAAGTGCCCGTGCCCGCTCAGGTTAAAGAGTATTATTTTTTCCTCGCCTGTCTTTTTGCATTCAAGTGCTTTGTCAATGGCACACTTTATGGCATGGGAAGATTCAGGCGCAGGAACAATTCCCTCGCTGCGCGCAAATGTAACTGCGGCTTCAAATACCTCTGTCTGTCGGTATGCAACAGCATCGATTACCCTGTCAGCGTAAAGCTGGCTTACGATAGGTGAATCGCCGTGGTACCGCAATCCTCCTGCATGGATTTCAGGCGGGACGTATTCATGTCCCATTGTGTACATCTTCAAAAGCGGGGTAAGACCTGCCGTATCACCGAAATCATACCTGAACTCACCTGCTGTCAGGGTTGGGCAGGCATCTGGTTCCACTGCTATGGCAGTTACGTCTTTTGACCCTTTGAGTTTATCCATAAGGAACGGGAAACTGATTCCTGCAAAGTTACTCCCGCCGCCGACAGAACCGATAATGTAATCCGGGTATTCCTCGACCTGTGCAAGCTGCTCCTTTGCTTCAAGACCGATTACCGTCTGGTGAAGCATAACATGGTTAAGCACGCTTCCGAGTGCATAGTTGGTATTATCGTGGGTTGCAGCATCTTCTACTGCTTCGCTTATGGCAATACCAAGGCTTCCGGGGGAATCCGGGTATTTTTCAAGCATCTTTTTCCCTGATTGAGTGAGAGCGCTCGGTGAAGCCACGACGTCTGCACCCCATAATTGCATCAATGATTTGCGATATGGTTTCTGCTGGAAGCTTATTTTAACCATGTACACGCTGCACTTTAAACCGAACATTGTTGTTGCAAGTGCCAGGGCGCTGCCCCACTGTCCTGCACCTGTTTCTGTTGCAAGCCGTTCCTTTCCTTCCTTCATGTTATAATAAGCCTGGGCAATGGCTGTATTGGGCTTATGGCTGCCGGCAGGGCTTACGCCTTCATATTTGTAGTATATTTTCGCAGGGGTTTTCAGTACGGCTTCAAGTTTATGAGCCCGGTACATGGGTGATGGGCGCCACGATCTGTATATTTCGCGAATCTCATCAGGAATCGGTATGAACCTGTCCTGGCTCATTTCCTGCTTGATAAGTTCCATCGGAAAAATAGCTGCAAGGTCTTGCGGACCAACTGGCTCGTTAGTTGCAGGGTTAAGCGGAGGGGAAAGAGGTGTAGGCATATCTGGCAATATGTTATACCATTTACCGGGTATATCATTTTCGTCAAGCATTATTTTTGTTTTTTTCATTGAAAATACCTCTGGATATACTACTTACTCAGGATATATTAAGTTTAATGAAATATGCCGAAAATCCTGACATGAAAATCACACTATTATTAAATAGTTTCATTATCAATTAGTAATCCAGAGCAATGAAACTGACAATACAGCAATCCGATATAAAGGGGAGCATTACTGCACCGCCGTCAAAAAGCTATACGCACAGGGCTGTTGCGATAGCTGCCCTTTCAAAAAAAGTGGAAGTAAATAACCCGCTCATTTCAGGAGATACAGAAGCAACCATCCGTGCGATTGAGGATTTCGGGGCAGTGGTTGAGCCGGGAAAGGAGTCCCTTATAATTGGGGGTTTTGACGGCAACCCGCAGGCTCCGGATAACGTTATTGATGTTGCAAACTCTGGCACCACGCTTCGGATAATGACAGCCGTTGCATCCCTTGTGAGCGGCTCAACAGTGCTGACAGGCGATGAAAGCATCAGGAGAAGACCGAACACGCCGCTTTTAAACGCACTTAACGAACTCGGTGCTGAAGCGTTCTCAACACGCAACAACGGGATGGCTCCGATTGTTGTACGCGGAAAAATAATGGGCGGCAAGATTTATATCGACGGCTCGATAAGTTCCCAGTTCATTTCAGCCCTGTTAATCACATGCCCGTTTGCGAAAAACGAAACCACCATAAGGATAAAAGGTGACCTGAAATCAAAGCCTTATGTGGAAATTACACTTGACATGATGAAAAAAGCAGGAGCGGAAATAACAGATACAGGAACGTCATATACGATTGAGCCCGGACAGAACCTGAACCTGAAATCATACAGGGTTCCGGGGGATTTTTCATCTGCCTCTTTCATTATTGCAGCAGGGGCGCTGTGCGGTGATGTGACTGTTAAGGACATGTTCCCGTCAGGGCAGGGTGATTCCGCACTGGTTGGCATACTTGGTAAAATGGGCGCCGATATTTCATGGAACCAGAAAAAAGGCGAGGTAAAGGTATCAAAGAGCAAACTCCAGGGCATTACAGTGGATGTCGGGAAAACACCCGACCTTGTGCCGATACTGGCAGTTCTTGGTGCGGCGGCTGAAGGGACAATGGTTATCAAGAATGCCGAACATGTGCGGTATAAGGAAACAGACAGGCTCCATGCAATGGCTGTTGAATTAAAGAAGATGGGTGTGGATATCACCGAGGAGAAGGACATGCTTGTTATCAAAGGGGGAAAAATGAACGGCGCAAAAGTCCATGGCTGGAACGACCACAGGGTGGTAATGTCACTGGCTGTTGCGGGTATGGTGGCAGGTAAGACCACTGTGGACACTGTTGAATCTGTTGGCATATCGTATCCGGGATTTTTTGACGACGTTAAAAAGCTGGGCGGTATTGTTTACAAACCCGAACAGACCTGAGATGGCTGGGGAATATCCTGATGAATGAAGCAGATATCCAGGGCGCTGCGCAGGCAGGACTGAACTGGCTTAAACAGCAGGAGCCTGTTTCTGTCAAGGGTATATCACGTACTTTACAGGCGCTAACGGTTTGGGGTGAGGATACTTCCAGGCTTTCAAGCGCCCTGCTGTCAAAACAAAAAAACGGTTACTGGGAGACGGATAAAACCCTTCTGGATACTGCAAGGGCAGGCAGCGCGCTGGCAGGATGCTGGATAATACAGCCTGAAACCATACGCTGGATCCATGAACGGCAGGATAAGGGATGCTGGAATGAAAGCGAGATTGATACAGCCTATGCCCTGATAGCCCTGGGGGATATGGGTGTAAGGGATGAAGAGGGCTGTGATTGGCTCTGTAATAATTACACCGGGAAATGGGAACACGCTGGCACGACAGCATTGATAATCACGGCGCTGTTCAAGCAGGATAAAGAACTGTATAGGGATTTCATAAAGGACAGGCAAAGCTGGATTCTTTCAAAAAGGGAATCGGGGGGATGGGTTCATATTGCCACGAGTAACCTTGTGATACAGGCGCTTGTACTTACGGGAGACAGTGATATGGTAACAGAAATTGAACCTTCGATTGTGTGGCTTCTGGGAAAACAGGAAAGCAATAACCCGGGAAATATCAATTCAAGGGCTCTCTCATTAATTTCTTTGAAGGTTTATCTGGATAAACTTAATAGTGATTTGCTCTTATGAGGGAAGCAGAGGAAATAGAATAATGAGCAAGAAAGCAGCAGTAATAAAAGGCGACGGTGTAGGCCCTGAACTTGTTGACAGCATGCTTCGGGTTGCAGACGCAGCCGGAACGAATGTTGAGTTTATAATGTGTGAAGCGGGAGCCGGATGGTGGGAAAAGCATGGCGGAGATGCCCTGGTTCCTGACGAGACATGGGACATTATTGAAAACTCGGATGCGTGTTTCAAAGGACCGACCACAACCCCTGGAGGTGCCGGCTCACCGAGAAGCGTTGCTGTTTCCATACGCCAGAAGTACAACCTTTATGCAAATGTAAGACCGATAAAAACATTCCATAATACGAGCAGACCTCTTGGTGATGTTGACTTCGTATGTGTGAGAGAGGGAACTGAAGGGCTTTATTTCGGCAAGGAAGTCCAGATTACGGATGATGTTTATGTGGCTATCAGGAAAATCACCCGCCCTGCATGCAGAAACGTTGCAAGATATGCATTTGAGGAGGCAAAAAGGCGCGGCTGGGACGCTGTCGTGTCAATCCACAAGAGCAATATCCTGAAGCAGACCTGCGGTACGTTCCTTGAAGAAGTGGAGAAGATGGCAAAGAATTATCCGGGTATCAAACCTGAGGAGTACCACGTGGATAATATCGCACAGCAGTTAATCAAGAACCCGCAGATATTTAACCGGAAAATCCTGCTTTCGACTAACCTTTTTATGGATATTATAAGCGAGGAGTGTTCCGCGCTTGTCGGAAGCATCGGGCTTATTTATTCTGCCAACATCGGGGATAATTACGCAATGTTCGAGCCTGCACACGGCTCAGCGCCGAAATATGCGGGACAGGATAAGGTGAACCCTGTGGCGACTGTACTTGCAGGCGCCTGGATGCTGGATTACCTTGGCGAGAAGGAGAGTTCAAAGGCTATATTTGATGCTACCGGGAAGGTAATTTCAGAGGGCAGGTTCACAACATACGACCTTGGCGGGAGTGCGAAGGCGAGCCAGATGGTTGATGCTGTAATTGAGAAGATGGGATAGAACGGATATATTCAATGTTTATGAT
>JACUTP010000020.1 GCA_014859785.1 Candidatus Methanoperedentaceae archaeon
AATATATGTAAGCAATCTATCAAATTAGAAATGCCAGTTTTTTAATTTGATTGGATTTTCTCTTGTCCCACAGCCGAAAAAGCAATAAACTTTAAATACATCAATACAAATATTGGTATGCTAATTTTCTCATTTTTTAGTGATGAGGTATTTAAAATGGATAATATGGAATATAAAGGAACTACTACAATCGGGTTAGTTTGTGAAAATGGTGTGGTTTTAGCCTCTGAGAGAAGGGCAACAATGGGTAATTTTATCGCAAGCAAGGATGCGAAGAAGGTCTATCAGGTGGATGACCTCATTGCTATGACCACAGCCGGTTCTGTCGGCGATGCACAGAGACTTGTGAAATGGATGCAGGTTGAATCAAAACTCTATAAAATGCGCAGGGAAGAGCCAATGACTGTAAAGGGAATAGTAAGCATGCTTGCCAATATCCTGAGCGGTTCAAGGTACTATCCCTTCATGGTCCAGCTTCTTATAGGCGGGGTTGATAAAAACGGTCCGGGTGTCTATTCACTTGACGCTATCGGCGGAATAATCGATGAAAAAAAGGCAGTGGCTACGGGTTCGGGCTCACCCATTGCATATGGTGTCCTTGAAGACAGGTATGTTGACAACATGCCGGTAGATGACGGGGTGGAACTGGCAGTACGCGCGCTCCATAATGCCATGAAACGTGATTCTGCATCAGGCAATAATATAAACGTGGTAAAAATCACTGATGGCAGGTACATAGAGGTAGAAGATAGTGAAATAGAAAGAATTCGAGAAACTCTTTCATAAATCTATTTTTCTTTTTTTTTTAAAAATTTTAGGGACTACGATAATGACAGTTGAAGATTTATTAAAAGAACTTAAACAGGACATAAGAGAAAAACTTCCCAAGGATATAACCATATCCGATGTTGATTTTGAAGGTCCGGAACTTGTTATATATACAGAAGAACCGCGAAAATTCGCAGATAACGGCGACCTTGTCAAAAACCTTGCAAAAGAGTTAAGAAAACGTCTTGTTGTCAGGCCTGACCCAAAGGTACTGGCTTCGCCTGAAGAAGCGATTGCTGCGATTATGAGGATAGTGCCTCCTGAATCGGGGATATCCAACCATTATTTTGATATTGATACGGGAGAGGTTGTAATAGAAGCCGAAAAGCCGGGCCTGGTTATCGGAAGGCATGGGGAAACACTTCGCGATATCACAAAAGAGATAGCATGGACCCCGAAGGTTGTCAGGACGCCTCCCATGAAGTCCAAGACCGTAAACAACATACGCCAGTTAATGCGGTCAAGCAAGGACGAGCGAAAGGATATTTTAAAGACAATTGGAAGGAAGATACACCGCGACATATCATCAAAGCACAAATGGGTGCGATTGACAACCCTTGGTGCATGCCGTGAAGTGGGTCGCAGCTGCTTTTTATTATCCACACCTGAAACAAGGATATTGATAGACTGCGGTGTGGCTGTGAGCGACGAAGATAACGGCACACCATACCTTTACGTGCCAGAAGTGCATCCCATAAACCAGATAGATGCCGTAGTCCTTACCCACCCCCATCTTGACCACGTCGGACTTGTACCTTTACTGTATAAATACGGGTATGAAGGGCCGGTTTACTGTACCCCTCCGACACGGGATTTAATGGCACTCCTGCAGCTTGATTATATTGATGTGGCTGCAAGGGAAGGTAAGAAAATCCCCTACGAGTCAGCAATGATACGCGAGGCGCTTAAACATACGATTACACTTGATTTTGGCGGCGTGACAGATATAGGCCCTGATATGAAACTTACATTCCACAATGCCGGACATATCCTTGGTTCGGCAATAGCGCATTTCCATGTGGGTGACGGGTTGTACAATATTGCTTTTACCGGGGATTTCAAGTATGAGAAAACGCGCCTTTTTGACCCTGCAGTAAACAATTTCCCGAGAATTGAAGCTGTTGTTATGGAAGCAACATACGGGGGTGCAAGGGATATGCAGCCTTCGAGGAAGGAGGCAGAGGTGCATCTCCTGCAGATAGCAAAGGAAACTCTTGAAGGCGGCGGGGCTGTCCTGATTCCGACTTTTGCTGTCGGAAGAAGCCAGGAAGTCATGATTGTGCTTGAGGAAGCAATCCGTAAAGGGACAATCCCTGATGTACCTGTATATCTTGACGGTATGATATACGAAGCCACTGCAATTCATACAACGCATCCTGAATACCTGAATAATGAACTCAGGAACAAGATATTCCATCAGGGAATGAATCCGTTCCTTTCAAAATGTTTTATCCAGGTGGACTCAAAAGAGAAACGCAGGGATATTATCGATAACCGTGAGTCATGTATCGTGCTTGCAACCTCAGGTATGATGAATGGCGGTCCGGTCATGGAGTACCTGAGAGCATACGGCCCTGAGGAAAGGAATACGCTTGTATTCGTGGGTTACCAGGCAGAAGGTACTATGGGTAAGCGTATCCAGAAAGGATGGAAGGAAATACCGACACACGCAACAGGGGGCAGGACTGAAACTGTAAAGATTAATGCACGTATTGAAACAGCCGATGGTTTTTCGGGTCATTCTGACAGGGCGCAGTTAATGTCGTATATCAGGAAGATGAAACCAAGACCCGAGTATATTATCACCCAGCATGGTGATAGCAAGAACTGCATGGACCTTGCCAGTTCGATTTACCGCAAATTCAGGATTGAAACCCGCGCGCCAATGAACCTTGAAACGATAAGGCTGGGATAGAGTTTATTCTTTATTTCAGGCAAGTGGTTAAGGCGGGAAGCAGCAGGTTATCAAGGCAGGAAATTTTCATATCTTCCTGAGTGGTGTGAAGGTTGTCTGCGGAAGTGTTCCTTGCAAATTGTGAAATATGATATTGCGAAATACTATAATACCATAAAGCACACAAAGAGGAAACATGAAACAGGAAAATGCAAACAAACTTATGGCATTGTTCATGGCAGGAATAATGTTATTTTCGATAGCTGCTTACTTATTAAGCGCGCCGCCAGACACCTCGCGACAAGAACCCCAGCAAGGCACCACAACGTACAACCCTGAATTCTGGACAATAAACGAGCCCTTCTTCTCAATATCAGATGCCCTTAAAATGACACCAGGAGGGGTTAATACAGCACACTTCGCTGACATGGAACGCATGACACCAAGGATGGCACAGTGGGTAAGGGAGGGTGGGTTTCCTATCATCAACGAGGTAGACAGTATCTACAAATCAGACACCACCCGCATGTACTACACAACTCTCGGAACCGATGAGAACGGGTCATTCGTGGTACTCAGCACAATGTTCCCTGAAAAGAACGACTTTGAATACATGGTCTCCCCGAATGTTTACGGCTACCATTACATTCTATTCAGGCAGGAACCGCAATACAACGGTCTTATAAACGTCATGGGAACCCCGACACTTCTTGCACCGCCAGATGCCGCAATAGGTGTACTTGAAATAATAACCTCCCTCAATGAAACCGCCACAGCGTATGACAGTTTCGAGGAATTACTCGGTATTATTGAGCCAGCATCCTTCCAGATAATCAATTCAAGTGTTGATTTTGCAGACGATTTTTACTTCGGAATTCGTGACATAAACGGAAGCTACGAGAGGACAACCGCATACAATAACATTAACCAGGGTCTTCTCGAAAAGCTTGAACAACAGAAAACCAACAGCACAGAACGTGGTTTCTCCGGATATAACATCACAAGCACAGGGAATTATACGGTTGTTACGATAACATCCTCAGAGTTTTATGATTTATTGGACGAGGAAACATCATGAACGCAAGATATATAGTACTTCACGGTGTAGTGGAACGCCGACCTTTTCATTAAATGAATGATGAAGGATTAACATCCCGAAGGAAATGATTTAAATGGCACAACAAATTATTAAATTTGAAGTTCCGGAAGAGCTAGCCAACAAAGCCCTTGAAGCTCTGGAAATGGCAAGAGATACCGGAAAAATCAGGAAAGGAACAAACGAAACCACAAAAGCAGTTGAACGTGGTATCGTGAAACTCGTATTAATAGCAGAAGACCTGAACCCTGCTGAAATTATCGCACACCTGCCCGCACTGAGTGAAGAGAAAAATACCCCTTTCATATATGTGAAGAAACAGGTAGAACTCGGTGCAGCCTGCGGATTAAGTGTTGGCAGCGGCTCAGCTGCTATACTTGACGCTGGCAACGGAAAGGAACTTCTCGAAGAAGTCGTACAGAAAGTCCAGGCATTAAAGACGTGAGACCATGGCAGACGATACAGGATTTCCTGCCGAAGTTATTGAGGTCGTTGGCAAGACCGGTATGCATGGTGAAGCCATGCAGGTTCAGTGCAGGATACTTGAAGGCAGGGATAAAGGCAGGATTATCACCCGTAATGTAATCGGCCCGATAAAACTCGGTGATATCCTGATGCTTCTTGAAACATCCCGTGAAGCAAAGAAACTGACCGGAAGGTGAGAACATGGAAAAAAGAAAGTGCTCATTCTGCGGTGATGGCATCGAGCCTGGCACGGGCAAGCTGTATGCAAAGAAGGACGGAACCATATTCTATTTCTGCTCCTCCAAATGCCAGGGCAACCAGAAACTTGGCAGAGTGGCGCGGAAGGTCAGCTGGACAGACGCCGGACGGAAAGCCAGGGGCAAATCGAACAAATAGGTGGGAACGTGGAACGTACGTATGTTATGGTCAAACCGGATGGTGTCCAGCGCGGGCTGGTGGGCGAGGTACTGCGCAGGGTGGAGAGGCGCGGACTCAGGATTGCAGCCCTGCGGATGAACACCATTTCCCGCGAGGTTGCAGAGAAACATTACTCTGAGCATATGGAAAAACCATTTTTCAAATCATTGATTGGTTTTATAACCTCGGGACCTTCCGTGTCTATGGTTATCGAAGGGCAAAATGCAGTTTCGGTAATGCGGGAAATAAACGGCGCGACAAATCCTTTAAATGCTGCCATGGGAACCATCCGCGGTGATTTTGCTCTTGACACGGGGCGAAACGTGGTTCATGCCAGCGATTCTCCAGGATCAGCTGAACGGGAAATTGCTATCCACTTCCGGGAATCGGAGATAGCTGCTTATTCCCGGATTGATGAAACCTGGCTCTACGAGAACTGACCTAAAAGTTGCCGGGATTCTCCAGCACCAGTTTTTTCCGATAAGCAAACCGGGAAAACCGAAATTTAAATACTTTTAGCATTATCTATCGAGTATGGGACAAAACCTTCGAACCCCAATTGTAAGTGTGATGGGGCATGTTGACCATGGCAAGACCTCGGTACTTGATAAAATAAGAGGAACTGCCGTGGTTGACAGGGAAGCAGGTCTCATTACCCAGCATATAGGAGCCACAGAAGTCCCGCTTGACATTATTAAACGCGTATGCGGTCCGATATTTAAAGGTGATACAGCAGGAGCAATACCAGGACTGCTTTTTATCGATACGCCAGGGCACAGGGCTTTCACAACACTCAGGGCAAGGGGGGGTGCACTCTCAGACCTTGCTGTGGTTGTTGTTGATATTAACGAGGGTTTCCAGCCCCAGACCCTGGAAGTCATTGAAATCCTGAAAAGGTTCAAAACCCCGTTTGTGGTGGTTGCGAATAAGATTGACAGGGTACAGGGGTGGGCTCCCCAGCCTGACCAGCCGTTTATACTTTCTTTCAAGAAACAGTCAGAACATGTGAAAAACTTACTTGACGAAAAATTATACATTATCATAGGCAAACTCTATGAACTCGGGTTCAGCTCTGACAGGTACGACAGGGTGCGGGATTTCCAGAAGAATATCGGTGTGATACCAATAAGTGCCAAAACAGGGGAAGGAATCTCCGAACTGCTGATGGTACTCATGGGACTTGCCAGGAAATTTCTTGGGAAAAACCTCCAGTACAGGGCAGTCGGTCCGGGAACCGGGGCTGTCCTTGAGGTAAAAGAAGAGGTCGGGCTCGGAACAACACTTGATGTTATATTATATGACGGGGAACTGAAAGTGGGGGATACCATTGTTGTTGGAAGTATTGGCCCTCCCATAGTGACAAAAGTCCGGGCACTTTTAAAACCAAGACCGCTTTCTGATATGCGCATTGAAGAGAAGTTCGGGCATGTGGATAAAGTGGTTGCGGCAGCAGGTATAAAAATTGCTGCACCGAACCTTGAAAACGCCCTATCGGGTTCTGAGGTAAGGGTGGCAACCGATAACGTGGATGAGGTAGTAGAGCAGATAAAATCTGGCATAGACGAGGTTTTAATTGAAACCGAAACTAACGGGATTATGATTAAAGCCGATACAATCGGCTCACTTGAAGCCCTCCTGAACGAGTTTAAAAAAGAGGAAATACCGATTCGCAAGGCATCCATAGGTGACATATCAAAACGCGATATTGCCGAGGCAAAGACCATAAAAGAACCGTTATTTTCCGTGATTGTGGGATTCGACGTGGATGTGCTTCCTGATGCAAGGGAAGAACTTAATGAGTCAGGTATCAAGCTTTTCTTAAATGATGTAATCTACAAACTTATCGAGGATTACCATGAATGGGAGACAAAACAAAAACAGCTAATGGAGAAGAGGCGCTACGAGACCATAATAATGCCGGGCAGGTTCAGGATAATGCCAGATTGCACGTTCAGGCAGAGCAAGCCTGCGGTCGTCGGAGTGCATGTCCTTGGCGGTATCATCAAGACAAACCTTGAAGTGATGAAAGAGGACGGCTCTGTTATCGGGAGAATAAAGGGAATTCAGGAGCATAACGAGAACATAGGCGAGGCAAGGGCAGGCATGGAAGTTGCGGTTGCCATTGACGGCCCAATTGTGGGGCGCCAGATAAAGGAAGGGGATACGCTTTATATTGATGTGCCTGAGAAACACGCGAAAATCTCGGAACAGGAACTTTTTGAATCCATGAAGGTCGAGGATAAGGAAACCCTGCTGGCATTCATGGAAATAAAGCGCAGGGGTAATCCTTTCTGGGGAAAGTAACCTGTTTATAACGGTTACCAGCTATATTTTACCAGAAAATGATATTATTAAAGATGGACAGGTTGGGGAGTGGGGGTTAGTGAAAAAAGTTGTTGCCTGCCCATCAGCCCCTACTATAACAACATCCTATTTAAAAATAACGGTCTTGAAGGGAAAAACTTGACAGAACCGGGAATGGTATTGACAAACTTTATATCCTTTTATTCCGAATTCATTAAGGAGGATTTTATGGCAAAATATCGATGTGTTTGCAATTATGTCTATGATGAGGAAAAAGAGGACAAAAGATTCAGCGATCTTCCTTCTGATTGGAAATGCCCTTTATGCAATGCACCCAAAACTTCATTTGAACTGCTTGAAAGCTAAAATTGAGCTATAATCGCTTAAAATATCCCGAATAAATACTGCTGGTAAATTAAAATGGTAAAATGGGCCCGACCGGATTTGAACCGGTGACCGCCCGGTTATGAGCCGGGCGCTCTGACCGGACTAAGCTACGGGCCCCTGAAACCTCCGTCCGGCATATTAGTTAATTCAACGCCGCCAACAGGGCTCGAACCTGTGACATTCTGGTTAACAGCCAGACACTCTACCAACTGAGTTATAGCGGCTCAATCACGGGTTTTCCTAAACTACATACTTCAATTTAAGCCTTTTGTTGTTATTGGGTTTTCTTTTTACATCTGATTCTAACAAGGGGTGATTGTGGAAACTTTCCAGCCATACCATTTTTAATATGAATAAAGAAATTACTGTTTATATTTTCAATTCTTAAACCAGAACTGACATAATCAATAAACACTCAACAACACCAATTAATATTTGCCACAGGAGAATCCTAATTGGAAGATGCTATAATAAAAGTCAAGGGAATGATGTGCGGCCACTGTGAAAAAACAGTAAACGAAGCAGTAACCGGCGTAAAAGGTGTCACCAGGACTTCAGTAGATCTGGAAAAAGGAGAAGTAAAAGTCTCATTTGATACTTCAGTAACAGATATTGAAGCAATAACCAATGCAATCACCATGTCAGGTTATGAGGTGGAAGAAAATAATGAATCCTGCCCTGTTCCCCCCTTAACCGGGCAGGTTTCAACCTCACCTGATTTAAAAGAAGGAGCAAAAGAGGGTGAACTGAAAAAAACGACTCTGAATATCACAGGAATGACCTGTGCTTCGTGTGCCCAGAATATCGAGAAGGCACTGAATAAAGTAGATGGTGTTATTAAAGCATCAGTCAATTTCTCGTTTGAAAAAGCCTCTGTTGAGTATGATACTGCCAGAGTCGATCTCAGTATACTTGAAAAAACCATAACAGGTCTGGGTTACGGTGTTGGTAAAAATGAGCTTGTCCTGAAAATCGGGGGTATGCACTGTGCTTCATGTGCAGTCAACATTGAGAAAGCACTTGTAAAAACAGATGGAATAATTACAGCTAACGTGAGCTTTCCGCTTGAACAAACCAGGATAAATTATGATCCTGGACTTGTTTCGGTACCTGAAATTAAAAAAATAATCGAGAATGTAGGTTACACAGCCTCTGAGAAAATTGAGAAGACAGAAGCAGATAGGGAGCAAAGAGCCAGGGAAGCCGAAATAAAACGGCAGAAAATAAATTTTATAATCGCATTTGTCCTCGCAGTTCCCATCTCCCTGGGTGATATGGGTAGAAATATAGCGTTATTAGCGCCGTATTCACCTGAAATACTCCAGAACGACATGATACTTTTCGTCCTTGCTACTATAGTAATGCTCTTCCCGGGACGGCAGTTTTTCGAGGGTACATACAGAGGATTAAAACACGGTGTTACTGACATGAACCTGCTAATAGCAACAGGAACCGGTGCTGCATATACCATCAGTGTTGCTGCCACGTTCCTCGACCTGGGGGAAGCATACAAACATACATACTATGATACGGCAGCGCTGCTTATTATGTTCATAGTTCTCGGGAGGTATCTTGAGGCACTGACAAAAGGAAAGACCTCAGAAGCAATCAGGAAACTTATGGGACTCCAGGCAAAGACCGCCCGTATCATAGTGAACGGTGAAGAAAAAGAGATACCTGTTGAGGATGTAATGGTCAATGATATCGTCGTTGTAAGGCCAGGGGAAAAAATACCTGTTGACGGGAAAGTTATTGAGGGTCTTACTGCTGTGGATGAATCAATGATAACCGGAGAAAGCATCCCTGTTGAAAAGACAGTGGGTGATGAAGCAATCGGAGCCACGATGAATAAGACCGGCATGATAAAGTTCAGTGCAACAAAAGTCGGCTCTGACACAGCTCTTGCCCAGATAATCAAACTGGTTGAAGACGCCCAGACCCAGAAAGCACCCATACAGAAGCTTGCCGACATTGTTGCAGGGCATTTTATCCTTGCAGTGCATATGTTTGCGCTTGTTACATTCTTTTTCTGGTTCTTTATCGGATTTGAATATCTCAACGTGCCAGCTACTTTCGGGATGGGAATGACGTCTCCATTCCTGTTTTCGCTGCTGATTTCAATTACAGTATTGATAATCTCCTGCCCGTGTGCGGTTGGTCTTGCCACCCCTACTGCGATCATGGTGGGTACCGGAAAAGGGGCTGAGAACGGCATATTGATTAAAGGAGGTGAGGCTCTTGAGAGGGCGCAGAAACTTGACACCATTGTATTTGACAAGACAGGCACCCTGACAAAAGGTGAGCCTGCTCTTACTGACGTGTTCTCCCTGAATGGGAATGAAAATGAAGTATTGAAGCTTGCAGCCATTGCGGAGAAGGGGTCAGAGCACCCCCTGGGAGAAGCCATCCTGAAAGGTGCAAAAGAACGCGGAATAGAAGTTCCGGATTCAGAAACATTCAGCGCTGTACCTGGGCATGGTGTTGAAGCAGGATTCGAAGGTAAAAGAATACTGGTTGGTACCCGGAAAATGATGACAGATAACGGCATGAACATAACTCCATATGAAAACAGGATGGAAGAGCTTGAAAACGACGGCAAGACAGCCATGCTTGTATCGCTGGACAGCCAGCTGGCAGGAATAATAGCAGTGGCAGATACCCTGAAAGAACATTCAAAAGATGCAGTATGGGAACTGCATAAAATGGGATACAAGGTAGCCATGATAACAGGTGACAATAAAAGAACAGCAGATGCCATAGCAAAACAGGTGGGTATCGACATCGTGCTGTCGGAAGTGCTTCCTGAGGATAAGGCAGTGGAGATCAAAAAACTGCAGGCTGAAGGCAGAAAGGTCGCTATGGTCGGGGATGGTATAAACGATGCCCCGGCTCTCATGCAGTCAGATGTGGGTATCGCTATCGGAAGCGGTACTGATGTTGCTATTGAATCTGCCCAGATGGTATTGATAAAAAATGACGTCCGGGATGTAAGTTCAGCTATCAGGCTCAGCAAGCTTACACTCAGGAAGATAAAACAGAACCTTTTCTGGGCTTTCTTTTATAATACAATAGGAATTCCCATTGCGGCGGGTATATTGTATCCGTTCCTGGTGAATCCCGCAATTGCCGCTGCTGCCATGGCAACAAGTTCTGTATCAGTGACTATGAACACACTGCTCATGAAGCGTATAAAATTAAAGAGGTGAAATATATGGACAAGAATCTGGGGTACTGGAGTGTGCTTGCAAGTGTTGCAACCTCACTTATTATTGTAGTCCTGTTCTACATATCAGGAATGCAGAAAGTCAGCGAGAACCCTGCCATGTACTCAGCTGTGGACGTTTATGGGGGGGCGGTATTCGCATTCATTCTTTCCATGATAGTATCCGCTTCTATCTGGCCGGGAATTATTGAAAAATACAAAAAATCCAGTTAGACTTTAGCAGGGACCGCCGGAACAATCAGAACAGGTTGTGGAGCCGGTTGTTTCCACACCCAGGAATTTAACACCTTCAAGGTCTGCACCGCACATGTTTGCACCATCAAGGTTTGTACCTATCAGTATAGCATCCTTCAGGTTCGCACCTGTAAGGTTCGCCTGTTTCATGTCAGCCCCGATAATTAAAGAACTACCGAGGTCTGCATTATGGAGGTACGCATTGTCCATATTTACCCCGATAATAACAGCCCCCCTGAAATCCCTGCCTTCAAGATCCGTACCATTCATGTTCGAACCTACCAGCAACCTGCCGCCCGGGTACTTATCTTCCAGTTTGATTGCATCCGTACCCCCATCTTTTGAACCGGGAACAGCCCCTGCAAATACCAGGAAAATAACCCCTGTGATAATGATTAACCCGAAAAGTACACCCAGGATATAATGCATCCTTGATTCTGTGTTTCTGACAATAATATCCAGCCCTATCAGTATGAGGATAACAGGCCAGAAATTCCAGAGAATGCTCCGGATACTCAGGGAAACAAATCCAAGGTTAGCAGCCAGCAGTATGAAGCCCGCAGTTATCAATAAAAGTGGTCCTATAATTCCTGGTCTGTTCATTTTCTGTACCTTGAGCGTGAGATAAGAAGCCATACCCCGAGCAGGATAAGGATAACAGGAATGATTATATCCCTTTTCAGCCACCAGAACATGTTCAGCCTATCCAGGAGAAGGAACAAACCAAGCAGGACAAGGAGTGCCCCAAACCACCTGGCTTTTGACGGCTCCTGTTTTTTATCAAACGTATCAATCCTCTTTTCCATCTCCTCACCAGCTTTTTTTAAATTTTCTCCAATTTCCTTGATGTTCTCATTAACCGTCTCTTTTGGCGTCATCTTAACCTTATCCGCAGCCGGCATGATAATAACCAGAATAATATACAGAATGATGCCCAAACCGTTAACGAATGTGAACAAAACAAAAGCCAGCCTGACAATTACCGGGTCAACTTCAAAGTGCTCGGCAAGACCACCACACACCCCATCGATTATTTTATCTTTTCTGCTCTTTTTAAGCTTTGTTGCCATGTTCCAACTCCTGAACAGGCAATATAACCTGTCAGTTACTATTAATTTTACAGGGATATTGTTGCCACTATTTATTTAACATTTTCCTTCATCACCGATTTTCGTCAGCCGTTTATATTCCATAAAAAATAAACCTTTTTTTCACCAAATCATCTCGAAGGATAACGTTTTTCAATAAATACCTCTACAGAATATGTTCCATTCGTGGAACATAAAACATCTTGTATTCCAACCATAGATTAACATACCATGGCAATTATGGTATAGAAATCCACTTAAAACAGCCCTTTCAGCCTAAAATATGCGATGATATGAAGCCTTAAGAGCCTATTTCCTGGAATCATTAACTCAAAAAGAAGCTGCAAAAAGAGCAGGATATTCCATATCCACATTCCAATCTCTCGTCAGCAATTTCCAAAACGGAAAAGTCGAATTCTTTGTAAAACCACAATATGGACATAATAGAAGACAAGCTTCGGATTTCATACATGAGAGAATCGTTCCACTCAGAACAAAAAAGAACACGCTTCTTCCGCCAATTTCAACAGCAATAGATCTCTATCAAATTGAAAGCTACAGATTCGAATGTCAGGTCGGCGGAATATACTACTTCATACCGTATATTCTTCAAACCGGATTGTATCAACTGGTATCATCAGCACCATTCCCGGAAACTTCCCGAATACAGGAGGTCGTATATATTCCCGGCGATTCCCTCCAGCGGCGCACGTACCTGTTTCATTGTATCCCTGTCCCTTATTGTGACGGTGCAGTCATCAAGTGTCTGGTAATCTATAGTTATGGAATACGGCGTTCCTATCTCGTCATTTCGCCTGTAACGCCGCCCGATGGTCCCTGAATCATCATATGCTGTTAAAATGCCTTTTTTCCTGAGTGATTCTGTAATCTCCCTGGCTGGTTTTATCAGTTCTTCTTTTGTAAGCAGGGGAAGAACGGCTGCCTGGACAGGCGCAACCTCAGGCGGCAGGCGAAGCACAATCCTTGGTTCCTTTTTGCCTTCCACTTCGACTTCCTCTTCGAAGTAAGCATGCTCAAGCAGTGAATAGATAATCCTGTCAATGCCGAATGAGGGTTCAATCACATGGGGAACGATATTCTCGCCGTGGATTTCCTCGGTCACGCTTCCGACATCCACAAGTTCTTTTTCTATTCTTATTTTTTCATCTTCAATGGTAAGCTCGATAAAATCCCCGGTCAGGTCTTTGAGTTTCAGGTCTTTTAGTGCGCTGACGATTTTCCCGGCTTTTCCCTTAAACCTCGGACCGAGTACACCCATATCAGGTTTGACTGCAAGACGTGTTACTGTCTTTGGCTTATCGTACGGGACATAAACCGTTAATTCTGTCTCGCTCTGCCTGGCATGGGCTTTTAAGTCATAATCTGTCCTGTCAGCGATTCCCACGGTTTCCACCCATCCAAACCTGTCACTTAGTATCTCGGCATCCCAGCAGTCAGCTGCATAGTGTGCCATCTCGTCTTTCATATGCTGCCTGAACCTGAGTTTGTCAGGCGATATGCCAACGCGGAGGAGGTACTGGTGTGTGCGTGCGATACAGTATGCAAGGAACTCATGGGCGATGGTTCCCTTTTGAACAGCCTCACCAAGCGTTATTATCTCGCTTTTCCCTGTATCCTGCCCTTCCTGTGAGAACAGGGTGAGTTTTATATCCGAAACCTCACTGAATCCAGGGTGTGTCTTTACCCTCGGGTCGATGAATATCTCGGCTTCTGCCTGCGTGAATTCCCTGAGTCTTATTACGCCCTGTCTTGGAGAAATCTCGTTCCTGTATGTTTTCCCGATCTGTGTTGCACCGAATGGTAGGTGGTCGCGGTAGAATTTTACAAGTCTGGGAAAGTCAACAAACATGCCCTGTGCTGTTTCCGGGCGAAGGTACCCTGCCCTTTTCCCGCCGGGTCCGATGTTGGTTTTGAACATGAGGTTGAATTCATAGACGTCGCCGAGCGCACCCTTGCATTCCGGGCATATGATGTTGTTGCTTTTTATTAACCCTGAAACCTCATCAGCGCTCAAGGTGTCGGGATTGTCCGTGATGTCCTGTATGAGGTGGTCTGCCCTGAATGCCTCGTGGCATTCCTGGCATTCTGTGAGCGGGTCTGAGAAACCGCCTACATGTCCTGATGCAATGAAGATGTCCTCGATGCCGATTGTGGGTGATTCTATCTCGTAGTATCCTTCGTTTATCACGAATATGTCGCGCCAGATGTTCTCAACGCGGCGCTTGAGCATGGCGCCGAGTGGTCCGTAATCGTAAAATCCCGCTGTGCCGCCGTACAGCTCAAATGAGTTCCACAGGAACCCGCGGCGTTTTGCCAGTTCCAGCACCTTTTCGTATTTGTCTGCCATGATGAAGGCTTAATATATGGTTTTAGATTATTAAGGTTTCAGTGGGTTTTGGTTAAATTTGAGGAATTAATATCTATAACGTTATTTCAACGTACAGGAGACTGACCATGAATCAAGTGATCAGGAATAATCAGAATGGAAGAGGGGCAAGTATTGAAAAGGTAGTATCGGAAGCCGTTAAAATCGGTATGAATGGGGAACAGGCTATCTCATATATAGAACATCTTAAAAGTAATGGATATGCATATGAACCTGTTAACGGAGAGATAAATCTGCCTTTTGATGTGGGCATTTTAAACGTTAAATTGCCCTGATAGGGGTTTTCTTGAGAAACTTTACGGAAAGAACAGATGAGCAATTATGGACGAAACGATGGGACATATTGTTGTTGCTTCCCTGAACAGGAACAAGATTGATGCTGTGAAAGAGGTTTTTCCTTTATACAGTGTTGAAGGCGTTACGTGTGATTCAGGAGTACGTGAGCAGCCGATTGGTCTTGAAGAGATAATAGAAGGTGCGGTTAACAGGGCAAAATCGGTATTCGGGGGTTGTAAGTATTCCGTGGGTATTGAGGACGGGATATCACAGGTGCCGTTGACGGTGAGCGGTTATATGAATTTTTGCTGCTGTGCCATATATGACGGTTGCCGCACGTTCCTTGGACTTGGTCCCTCTTTTGAGTATCCCCGGGATTGTACGAAAAAGGTGGTGGACGAGGGGATTACGATTTCCGAGGCTTTTGTGCCGATTTCCGGTAAGCCCGGCATCGGGTACGAGGAAGGGATTATCGGTTGGCTGACTGACGGTAAGCTCAGCAGGAAGGATTATACCAAGCACGCAGTTTCGATGGCAAAAGTGCAGATTGATAACATGGGGTTGTATCGGGTTCCATAGGTTTCGGGATTGCACATCGTTACCCTTATATAGAACTTCAAACATTGTTTTACCGGAATCCACAGCAGTGCAGATATAATATCCTTTCAAATTTATATAATGCACCTGCGGGCTGGAAACATACATTCCAAAAAAGTATGATACATGGAGGATAATATTTATGGCAGGACAACTTGGCGGGCAGCCAATCATTATTTTAAGAGAAGGTACTGAGAGAATACAGGGAAGAGAAGCCCTTTCAGGCAACATAATGGCAGCAAAAGCAGTAGCAGGGGCTGTCCGTTCAACACTTGGCCCGAAAGGAATGGACAAAATGCTTGTGGGAGGGAATATTACCATCACAAACGACGGCGTAACAATCCTGAAGGAAATGGAGATAGTCCATCCTGCCGCAAGGATGCTCATTGAAGTAGCCAGGACAATGGACGACGAGGTCGGGGACGGCACTACAACAGCAGCTGTACTCACTGGCGAACTGCTTGAATGCTCGGAAGAATTGATCAATAAGGGAATACACCCAACTGTTATTGCACACGGTTACAGGATGGCTTCTGAAAAAGCAATTGAGTTATTGGAAGACATTGCCCACACAATAACTGAAAATGATGATGAAGTGCTCATGAACATTGCAGGAACAGCCATGACAGGAAAAAATGCAGAAAGCTCAAAAGTAAAACTTTCAGGGATTGTGGTATCAGCTATTAAAGCCGTAGTTGATGATGACGGGAAAAAAGTAGCAGATATTAACAACATAAAAATCGAGAAAAAAGTTGGTTCAAGCACAGACGATTGTGAACTGGTAAATGGCATCATACTTGACAAGGACAAGGCGCACCATAACATGCCAGACAAGGTAAAGGATGCAAAGATTGCCCTGATCACGCGCCCGATAGAGTTCAGCAAGCAGGAACTTGAAGCTGAAATTAAGATTTCATCACCTGATGAACTCCAGAAGTACCTTGACCAGGAAGAGCAGATTGTAAAGGATATTGTTGACAGGATAGCAGCATCAGGAGCTAATGTAGTACTTTGCCAGCTCGGTATTGAAGACATTGCACAGCATTTCCTGGTAAAATCTGGCATTCTTGCAGTTGAGCGGGTTGAGAGAAATGATATGGATAAGCTTGTCAGGGCAACAGGTGCAAACCTCATCACAAGTGTTGATGATATCAGTCCGTCTGACCTCGGAAGCGCTGGACTTGTTGAGATATCGGGACATGGCGATGATAAGTTCCTGAAAGTCAGGGAATGCAGTAACCCAAGAGCGGTATCTATCCTTATTCGCGGCGGGACAGAGCATGTTGTCGACAATATGGAAAGGGCAATTGAGGATGCCCTGAGGGCGGTAGGTACGGCTGTCGAGGATTGTAAACTTGTTGCAGGTGCCGGTTCGGCTGAAATAGAACTTGCGCTCAGGCTGCGGGACTATGCTTCAACATTGTCAGGAAGGGAACAGCTTGCTGTCCTTAAGTTTGCAGATGCGGTTGAGGTTATCCCGAAGGCACTTGCCCAAAATTCAGGTCTTGACCCGATTGATATGCTTGTGGAACTGCGAAGCCAGCATGAGAAGGGTAACAAGGACGGCGGCTTGAACGTATTCAAGGGTGAAGTCGAGAATATGTGGGATAACGGCGTTATCGAGCCGCTTCGTATCAAGACACAGGCGATTCTTTCCGCAACGGAAGCAGCCGTCATGATTTTGAGAATCGATGACATTCTTGCAGGAACAGGAATGCCTGATGCGGGCGGAGTGCCGCCCGGTATGCCGCAGGGAATGCCGCCTGGTATGCAGGGAATGATGTAAAAGGTAAATTCATTATTTATTACTGAAAGTAGTTGTCAGATGCCTCCTGCGGCAAATCCGTTATTTCATCTGCTCAACTTCAGCCTCAACAACCACTTCACACTTCACGGAATTAACAACAATACTGCGCTTCTTTACCTGATTGATAACCTGCTCAACCGTTTCCACTTCCGCCTCTGCCTTTATC
>JACUTP010000208.1 GCA_014859785.1 Candidatus Methanoperedentaceae archaeon
TAGATGTCGATTTAGGGGGATTTGTTCAGGTCTTGCCACAAGAAAGTATATACACTTAATTAGTAATAAATGTTGCGTTTTTGACTATAAATGCGGAGGATGGGATTCGAACCCACGAACTCCTACGAGACCAGCCCCTCAAGCTGGCGCCTTTGACCGGTCTGGGCAACCTCCGCAACTGGGTATCACCTTATGTCAAGCCATAAGATATATTTTTGCTAATATAACGGGCATAAAGGAAACGATTCCCTCCTTTAAAGCGTATCAAGTATTTCGCCTAATTGCCCCGCTTTTTTCTTTATATTGTTTACTGCTTCCACTGCAATATGAGCTGCTGTCATAGCACCTGTGGTTTCAAAGGCCATAACAAAAGAATCAGGACTCTCAGCAACCTTAATTGAATCCATTTCACATGCTTCAACACATAAATTGCACATAGAACAGTCAATTACATTAACGATATTGAGATTATTTGACTTCACTTTGAGAATATTGCGTGGACATGCTTCAACGCATTTTTCACACAAATCACATTCTCCTATTGTTATAACCGGCATTTTCTTGTATCCGCTTGCAATGCCAGCCTGCCATTTGGCATGCTTACTACCTGTTCCCAGTCTCGCTATTGCTTCTAAAACAACCTTGTGCGTATCCTTAAGTTCAACAATTGGTATTGTATCATCAGCCGGGCTAACATCAGGGTCTGTTGATATTAATTCAACAGATGTAACCAGCCTGGGACCTTCAGCACTCAAAGTCAATGATACCTGACAGGATGCACAGCCTTCACCACCACAGGAACAATCCTCAGGCATATTGTACGTGCTGGTATCTGCTTTCAGGGGTATTAACCCGAGTCTCAGGGCAAGCTGTTCATCATACAGGACTGATGTATTGTCATAAATATTGACATCATCAATTGCTAAAACCGGAACTCCTGCAAGGATATCCCGCCTCAACCCGTTCGCAAATGCCTTCGAGACACCTGAAAGGACAAACCTTGCTTTGCGCTCAGAAAGCTCGATTATATCAATATCCATATTAAACGCGCCTTCCCTTTTTAACCCATGTACCATCATGTGGAATGGGTGTCACATCTTCAATTCGTCCTATTTTAATTCCTGCCCTTGCAAAAGCCCGTATTGCTGCCTGCGCTCCAGGACCCGGACTGCGATGATTGTTGCCACCGGGCGCCCTTACTTTTATATGCACCCCAATAAGTCCCTTGTCCCTGATTTTATCAGCAATCTCATTTGCCATCTGCATGGCAGTGTAAGGGGAACTTTCATCCCTTGCAGATTTTGTTACCATACCGCCGCTTATTTTTGCTATTGTCTCCGCGCCTGTTACATCAGTAATGGTTATCAGGGTATTATTATACGACGAAAATATATGGGCTACACCCCACTTCTCTGTTGCCATTATAATTCCTCCACCATAGTTTCATCCGCCGCCGCATCCGTATGCGGAGCTGTTTTAGTTTCATTTTGTGTTATCTTAACTACGTTTTCCACGACCTTTGCAGGTCTTTCTGGATGTGACTCACTTAAAAGTGGTGAACCGCGATAATAATCAATTATTAATTCCTCATCCCTGGAAACAATATAACTTGGTATTGTAATCTTCCGGCCGTTTACCGAGATGTGGCCATGTACAATGAACTGCCTTGCCTGTTTTATCGTGTTGGCAAGTCCCTGTTTATGGACCCGGGTCTGGAGCCTTCTCTCAAGGAAATGATTGACTTCAAGTGCCAGAATGTCATCGAGCCCCGCGTCCTGGGGCAACAGATCAAATCTTTTCAGGCGGTTCAGGATGTTTTCAGAGTCTCTTACGACATGACCCTCACGTTTCCCTTTAGCACTCTCTGCAAGGAGTTTTCTTGCCAGTTCCCTGTATTTTTTAAGGTTACTGTGGGCTTTCCACACTTCCCTTCTGTTCCTGAGCCCGTATGCTTTTACAAGTTCAACCTCGGATGCCATCCTGACAGCCTGCCACGGATGTTTCGGTGTATCATACGATTTACGGTTTTGTCCCGGGTATCCCATTTTTCACCAGCTCCTTACTTCTTTAGGCTTGACCTCGTCACGCCTACTGTGTTTCCTCTCCTGCCTGTAGACCTTGTACGCTGTCCGCGCACCCTTAGACCCCTGTCATGCCTCAAGCCTTTGTAGGAACGGGTCTTTTTCATGGTGTTCAGGTCTTCAGTCAGGCTCATGTAAACATCACTTCCGATAACATGCTTGTCTTCGCCTGAAATCAACTCGTTTTGTCTATTCATCATCCACTTCGGGATAATGTTAGAAATATTATCAACAGATAATTGTAATTTTTCGATTTGTGCATCGTCAAGGTAACCAATAGTAGCATCAGGGTCAACGCCTGAATGTAATACCAGTATTCTGGAAATCCGCCTGTTGATGCCTTTTATCCCGGTCATAGCCAATAAAACACTTTTTTTACCCTGAAGGTCAGTACCGGAAATCCGAATCAGGTGCTTTATTTCATCTTCCCGTCCCTCTGGTTTTCCGGATGCTTTCTTTTTCCCTTTTGAAGCAATTTTGCGTTCTTTCTTTTCTTCTCCGGGCTTTTCTTCCACAGGAGCTTCTTCTATTGCTTCCTGGACTGTTACTTCTATTTCATTTTGTTCATCTTCTTTAGCCATTAATATCCTCCTCTGGCTTTAGCCCCGGTGTTTACCGGCGCAGCCCTTCAATCCGGGCAGACCTAATACTTTTACATTGCATTTATATTTTATGTACGGGATGTACGGGACAATACTATGGCGTCAATAAACCGTTGTATTGGTGTCATGAAAGTCCAACTTTTAAATTACCTGAATATTGAATTAGGTTATAA
>JACUTP010000209.1 GCA_014859785.1 Candidatus Methanoperedentaceae archaeon
AACTTGTTTTTCCCCGTAAACCCGCGGGCAGTCCTTAATGCGCCCATGGTAGCCTCTGTTCCCGTGGAAACAAACCTCACCATTTCAATGCTGGCATAAAGGCTGGTTATCTTTTTTGCAAGATTAACCTCAAGTTCCGTGGGCGTGCCGTACAGCCACCCGTCAGAGAACTGGCGTGTAACTGCTTCCCTTATGGCAGGATGTTTGTGCCCGAGAAGCAGCGGACCATAACCCATGACATAGTCGATGTAAGTATTCCCGTCAACATCTGTTATTTTTGAGCCGTCTGCACTTTTCGTATAAAACGGATATGGCTTTATTGACCTTACCGGACTGCTCACCCCGCCCGGGAGAACAGTTTTAGCCTCTTCGAATAACTTCCTGGATTTTTCGGTATTCATAGGTTACTGAGATGGGGGGGAATGTAATATAATTTATGATTTGGATTGTGACGCGTGTTTCCATTCTTATAGATTCCCGGAACCAAAACGAAAAAATAATGTACCAATACTACTTGAGTATATGTTTGGTATCAGGATATGAGCAAAATAAGGTTAATCTATTTCTTAACTGCACTGACAGTGATTATTTCAGCAACGGCTTTAATTCCAGCGTATGCGGCAGAGGAAAATTTCCAGTCATCATCACTCACTGCAAAAGATGTGAACTGCAAGAAATGCCACACAGACACACCGCATGTAATCCATGCACCAAAACCTGTGGAGTGTATTAACTGCCATGGCGACAAACTTTCTGTGGAAATACCGCAGTGTACGAAATGCCACGATGGTCCGATACACAAGGTTCACGAAGGCAAGGTAAACTCAAATACGTGTTCATACTGCCACACGACTATTGAGAATGTTCATAACAACCTGTTAAGCGGTGCGGTATGTTCCCACTGCCACACGAACCTGATTGAAGTGCATGGCGCTGAGATTTCTTGCGAGAAATGCCACAGGTCACAGCCTGGTATTGTAAAACCCGTAATATCATCAGGCATGACCGTAGTCTGCCAGGCATGCCATACACAGGAAAACGTTGCTGGCATACATGGTGAACCTGCCGAAAAGCAGGCATGTTATAACTGCCATAAGGGTACATCAGGGGCAGAAGGCGGAGATGTTCCGCATATCATCCACGAGACAAAGGTGGAATGTAAGAACTGCCATCAGAGCAGTACCAGCCAGTTAATCATACCTGAATGTACATCCTGCCATAAAGTGGAAGAACTACATGCTTTTGGTAAGATTGGGAAACTGAACCAGCAGACAGGATTGCGGTGTGAGGTATGCCATACCAAAGAAACAAACCCCGCTTCTGTGAAGGCTGCATCTCCGGAATCGACTGGAACACGGACACCTGAGCCGACTGTTGCGGGGGAAACAGCATTAACAACAACGCAACCAGCTGAAACCGAATCTGAAGAATCACCCGGTTTCCCTGCTATAATGGCAGTGGCGCTGCTTTTAACAGGATACCTGGTGCGGCGAGGGTAATTTTTTTAATAAACGAAACAACAACCATTTTATAGATTGCAACATATCAAAGAAACCTATGGGTCATGACTACAGGACGCTTGGATTAAAGGCAGGGCTTGAGATTCACCAGCAGCTTGACACGAAAGAAAAACTGTTCTGCGGCTGCCCGACCCTGCTGCGTGACACAAAGGATTCCAATTTTGAGTTTTTCAGGTACCTTCGCCCCACGCAGAGCGAAATGGGAATGGTTGACAGGGCAGCGCTTGAGGAAGTCAAGGTAACAAGGAAATTCATCTACAAGGCTTACGATACAACGTGCCTTGTTGAAAACGACGAGGAGCCGCCTCGCGAGTTAAACCCTGGGGCAATTGACCTTACACTTATGATAGGGCGAATGCTTAACATGAGCATCGTGGACGAACTCTATACCATGCGAAAAATTGTGATTGACGGGTCAAACACCTCGGGTTTCCAGAGAACCGGACTTGTAGCTACGGATGGTTACCTTGAATCAAAAGAGGGTCGTGTCGGCGTGGATGTGTTATGCCTTGAGGAAGAGGCTGCGCAGAAAGTGGAAGACCGGGGTGATTCCGTGTTATATTCACTTGACCGGCTCGGAATACCGCTTGTGGAAATCGGAACCGCTCCTGATATTGTTTCGCCGCGGCATGCAAGGGAAGTTGCAGAACTTATCGGGATGATTCTTCGCTCAACAGGCAGGGTAAAACGCGGTCTTGGAACCATCAGGCAGGACATCAATATCTCAATTGCAGAAGGTGCACGTGTGGAAGTTAAAGGTGTCCAGGCGCTGGAGCTAATCGAAACAATCGTTGAGCGCGAGGTAACGAGGCAGGTTGCACTTCTTGGAATCAAAAAGGAACTGAAAAGCAGGGGAGCATCTGTTTCCGATAGTATTGTTGATGTTTCACCACTATTTTCAAATTCAGGCTCGAAAGTGATTAAGAAAGCAATTGATAAAAAAGGTGTTGTACTTGCAGTGAACCTCCCGGGGTTTGCAGGTATTGTAGGCAGGGAGCTCCAGCCTGGAAGGCGTCTAGGTACTGAATTTTCAGACCGTGCCAAGAAATCAGGTGTCGGCGGGATATTCCATACAGACGAGCTTCCCAATTACGGAATCACGGATGACGAAATAAAGTCACTCAGGGAAGCGGTCAATGCAAAAGACGGGGATTGCGTTGTCATGGTAGCAGATGCGAAGAAAAAAGCACAGGGCGCCATTGAAGCAGTGATTGTAAGGGCAAAAGAGGCAATGGAGTTTGTACCGGAAGAGACACGGCGCGCGCTTCCTGACGGTAACAGCGCATACATGAGACCGCTTCCAGGGGCTGC
>JACUTP010000210.1 GCA_014859785.1 Candidatus Methanoperedentaceae archaeon
TCAAGCAACTTATCCGCAATTGCAGGAATATTATCAAGTCCAGTTCCTGCTTTTCCAACAACTGCCACAACCATACATTCCCTTTCAAAAACAGCTATTTCCTCATCACTGCCTGCAACAATAATCCGCGGCTTATCAGAAAGCGTGAACCCGTCAGCAAGCACAATATCATTTTCTGAAAAATACCTGTCACAAATTTCCTCAATGCCAGCTTCTTCCCCGACATTCTTAATTACCGCAAACTTAACAGGAGATGATATTGCAACAGTATCCGCACCCGCTTTTGCGTATTTCCATGTATCCTTCCCCTCAATATCAATCTCAAACTCATCGTGTTTGTGGTGTTTCAGGACGCCGACATTCAAACCCCGCATTTTGAGTTCACGAATCAACCCTTCCATTAAAAACGTCTTATCGGTCTTGTTTTTTCCCACGATACAGATAACAGGCGGCATCAGGGAAAGAGCCTCGCTTTATTTGCAAACACAGATAATTTTTCATCTGAGACAAAACCCACAAGAGTAACGCCGGTACGTATTGCAGCTTCGATACCGGTATTAAACGGGGCGGTCTTTGTTGCAACCAGCGGTATTCCGGCTCTTGCGGCTTTCAGTACCATGCCTGCCGACTGGCGTCCGCTTGACATGAGGAAATGCTTGCTGACATCAATCCCCTCAAGATATGCCTTACCCACAACCTTATCATAAGCGTTATGCCTGCCGATATCAACAGCCTTAGCAACGCAATTCCCTTCCGTATCCACAAGGCACGCAGCATGGGTTCCGCGTGTCTTTTTGTAAATATCTGATTCGATATACACAAGGCTTTTCCTGATGACAGGAGAGGAAAACACGGTTTTTGAATTTACGGTTATTGTCTCATTCTCGTCCCACTTAACACCGACACAGCCAGATGAGCGCAACTCCATCCATAGTTCAAAATCATCACCAGGCGTAATCTCCACATGCGCGGTTTTCCCTTCAATCCTGTAACTTTTTATCTCCCCTTTTTCTTTCACTATCCCCTCGCAAATTACATAACCGAGAACAAGCTCTTCTATCATTTCAGGAGTTGCAAGGATAGAAGCCACAGGAAACCTGTTCACGAAAAGCTCTATTGTATCCTCAACAGCGACCTCATAGGTTATCGCGGAACTACCGTCCTTGCTTAATTCAACTGCTTCGAAGTTATTCGTGTACATCTGTTATCAGTTCCATGACAGAGCGCAGCTCACCAGGAGTATTCACGTTCATGAATGTCCTTAAATCAGGGTCAATATTCTTAATATCATCTATTTTTACGTAATTAACATTTAGCTTTGATAAAGGCGCAAGAATTATTTTCTCATCCCTTTCAATCGCCTTTTTTGTTTCGCGTATCATTGGTCCGGTCATGTACACTGCATGCAGTGGCTCAAGGAACCCGTCATCCCATCGCGGGATGGCTGCCTCATAACCCTCGCATTGCTGGAAAAGCATCCTTACCACGTTCCTGTCAAGTAAAGGCATGTCGCATCCAACAATGAAACAGTATTCGTCCTTACACGCTTCCAGTCCTGAAAGGATGCCTGATATCGGGCCTTTGTTTCCGGAGGCATCGTATGTAAACACATAACCAGGTATGAGTTCGCCAAGAACCTTGCCCTGTTGAGTATCACGTACCGAGATTATTATGTTCTCCACAACTTTTGCCAGCGCATCGATTACATAAGAAATCAGCGGTCTGCCGTTTATGTCAATCAGGGCTTTTTCCTTAAAGCCCATCCGGCTACCTTTTCCGCCAGCGAGGATTAGTGCGCAATAACCCATATCAGATATACCCTGCTTCCTTCATGCTTAAATGTCGCCCATCACCGATAATGACGTGGTCAAGCACTTCAATACCTATTATTTTCCCTGCCTCAATTAATTTTTTTGTAATCTCGATATCTTCCCTGCTTGGTGTGGGGTCGCCTGAAGGGTGGTTGTGAGCCACGATTATGCTTGCGGCGGATTCTTCAAGTGCTGTCTTGAATACATCCCTCGGATGTACGATATTAGCGTTGAGTGTGCCTATGGATATTGTTTCTTCCTTTATTATATGGTTTTTCGTATCAAGGCATAACTCAATGAAGTTCTCTTTTTTCTGCTCCCTCAATCCAGGGTATATACGTCTGTAAACATCTTCGGGAGAGCTGATTTTCGGTTTTTCGGAATCATTGAACGATTCAAGCCTGCGCGCAATCTCAAAACATGCCATAATCTGGGCGGCTTTGCCCTCTTTGATACCATGGATTTTCATGAGATTTTTTATGTTTGTCCTGGAAAGCTGTTTGAGGTTGTATTCTTTTAATATCCTCTGTGAAAGGGTTATGACATTCTCCTTCATTGAGCCGACGCGCAGGATTATTGCAAGAAGCTCGGAATCGCTAAGTGACGACGCCCCGTATTTTATTAATCTCTCCCTCGGTCTCTCCTCTTTGTGCATATCAAGAATTCTGAGCCTGTACTCTTCCATGTTTTTCTGAATTAAATTTTATAGGCTTAAACTCTTCCTAAAAATGATTGGAACAGTAAGATTATTATGAATATGAGCCAATAGTCCACCGAGGTAAATTATGGTTGATACGGATATTGAACTGGAAGTTGATGGCGTGAAAATCCCGTTGAATGATTTTGTAAGGAAGTTTATGATCGGGATGCTAAGCGGCTCTTTAGGGGTTTTGAAAGATGTTGGTGATGACTGGAATAGCCTGGAAATCAGCTTGAAGAAAATAGGGAAATAGGCATTCAGTATTTGGTTTGTGCTCTATCATTGCTGGGATTAAGGGTGCAAAGTCTTTTAT
>JACUTP010000211.1 GCA_014859785.1 Candidatus Methanoperedentaceae archaeon
TTGTAAATATTCCGTTGTATATTTTAAAAATAATGCATTTTATGTTGTATTTTTGCAAAAGATATACATGCAAGTTCGTAATAATATGCAAAAAATAACGTAAAAATATTGGAGATAGCCTTTCATGAACCTTGAAGACACCTTATTGATGATACCAGGACCAGTACCAGTAGCGCCCCGCATACTCCGTGCCATGTCAAAACCAGTAATCGGACACCGCGGCAACGAATTCGGGGAAATGTACGCCTCGTGCAGGCAAACCCTGGCAGAACTGTTCGGGACTAAAAATGACATATTTATCCTGAGCGGCTCGGGAAGTTGCGCAATGGAAGCAGCCGTGGGAAACGTAATCGGTGAAAAAGACACACTGGTTGCAATCGAGAACGGGAAATTCGGTGAGCGGTTCCGTGAAATCGGCGAGCGGTACGGCAACGTCAGGGCGGTAAAATCCGACTGGACACAGGGCGAGTCCATAGACCTTGATAAAGTTGAAGCTGCTCTTGCAGAAGGCGCAAAAGCCGTTTCCCTTGTCCACAACGAAACATCAGTAGGCATCAAGAACCCGGCATCAAAAGTCGGCGAGCTTGCAAAGAAATACGGCGCACTGTTTATAATGGACGGCGTCACATCCATTGGCGGAGATGATGTGCAGGTGGACGAATGGGGCGTGGATATAGCAGTTGTAGGTTCACAGAAGTGCCTCGGTGCACCCCCTGGTGCATCTGCCATTTCAGTAAGTGATAAGGCATGGGGCTCAATGGTAGATAAACCTCCTTATTACATGGACTTAAAATCATATAAGAAATCCGCTGACAAAGACCTGCCGCAGACACCATACACGCCGGCAGTACCCCTCTTTTTCGCACTGCATGAGGCACTACAAATCATAAAAGAAGAAGGGATGAAAGCCAGGATAAAACGCCATGAAATGTATGCAAATGCAGTCCGTGCTGCTGCTGATGCCATGAATCTTGAAATGTTCCCCCGGTTAAATGATTATAGTAAATACTCCAATACTGTTTCTGCAATGAAAATCCCGGCAGGCATTGACGACGGGAAACTTCGCGGAGGGATGAAATTACTCGGAATACAGGTTTCAGGAGGGCAGGGTTCACTTTCAGGGAAGATATTCAGGATAGGAACCATGGGCAATATCAGCAAAAGGGATATCTTGAGTACAGTTGGGGCTCTTGAAATAGTTCTTCAAAGGAGCGGTGTTGTCAATAAAATGGGATCAGGTTTGGAAGCCGCAGGTAATATCCTGGAATAATCTATAACCATTTAATTCAAAAGTCCAGCAGCGATCTCTGGGATTCACCTTTCACCCCATCATTTTCCAGCCTCAATGCTCCTGAAAATTCAATCCTTCCGTACTGTCCGCCGCCGCCAGGATGAATGGTTACTTTTTCTTCCCTGAAAGCCATGATTGCTTTGATTACACGTTCATCCGCACCCGAATTCCCGATATCCGCATCAACAAGGACTGCCACTTCAGAGCCAAATTTCCCGATAAGCAGCTCCCATTCTTTCTTAACGCCTTTTGTATTGGGACCTATTCCAAGAGCCATGCTGATTATTTCAGATAAAGGCACAAGATGAAGATACGGGGGTCTGTGGTCAGGGTGCCTTGGCGTATCATATGCTGCAAGTTCATTCACCCTGTCCTTCACGCCTTTTTTTATCGTGCCGCCGCATGAACATCTCCAGTTTTTAATCACACTCTCCCTGAGTGTATAATGTTTGAAACACCTGATGCAGGCGCTCTCATTGTACTTTCCCTCCTGCGGGAACATCCCAACGTTCAGGAGGGGTTTCCTGCCCTTTTCCCTGATTATCGCCATTTTAAGTTCATCGAATGTCACGTCTTCCATCTCAAAACGGTTAAACTCCCGCGCAAGCTTGTTCACATAAGGGGAATGGGCATCGGAATTCGTGAGGAACGTAAGACATTGCAATTCCAGAATCCTGTCAGCATATGATGTATCAGCACTTAAGCCGAGTTCCATGAAATAAACCTGGTCTGCCATTCCACCGTAACATCCTTTTAGCGAATCGTGGGATGCGTACATTGCAGTCCACGGCGTGAAGGCATGGGCGGGACCGATAAGCGCACCTGCTTCCACTGCCGCTTCTGCTATCCGTTCACCGTCAAGCCTGACATTGGGTCTTGCATCTGAATCGATATTTGTGGAATGTGGTTTCATGAACTCGTAAAGTTCCCCGGCTTTTGATACGGAGGGGATTAAAATGAGGTGGTGGACGCGATTTTCATCCTCAACTTCTGTTGTCAGGACAAAACTCGTATCATCAACCCTGAATACCCCGTTTTCTTTATCAAGCTTTTTTATCTCAGAAAGCCATTTAGGATGCAGACAGTCACCGGTGGCTACAAGCTGGATACCTTTTTTCCGGGATTCCCTGGCAAGGGTTGGTAAATCCATTTTCGGGGAAGTTGCCATACTGTATTTTGAATGGATGTGAAGGTCTGCGTTTACCTGCATGATATGGGATTACCACTGGAAAGCATATATTGGTTGCGTTAATTCCCCAAAAATTTTGCCGTCCTTGATATCAGTTCCCTTAATCTCAGACGTCAGGATGATATGTTAATGGATAAGTATTTACTTCACCGTCACTAACAAAATCTGGGGAAATAATTCATGAATAGAGGACAAGACGAAGACTCTTTCGAAAAACCTGTCAGCAGAAGACGATTTATTATTATTCTGGGGTTCTTTTTCGCAGCTATTATCGGTATTGTCAACATGCTCAAGAAAGCCTACGGCAAAATTATTGGCACCGAACTGATACGAACTCAAAACT
>JACUTP010000021.1 GCA_014859785.1 Candidatus Methanoperedentaceae archaeon
CGTTAAAAAACAGATAGATTCTTAAATCAAAAGCCTAATTGGATTTCTTCTCAGGAATTCCCTGATACCTATCCCTGTGTTACGAAGAAGACAGGATGCGATTTCCTGGGTTGGCCATGAACCAAGACCGCAGTCAGGACCCGCATATTTTATCCTTTCACCGAACATTGAATATGCTTTTTCAAGCCGTTTTTCAACAGTTTCGGGTGTTTCCATCTCTTTTGTTATGTCTTCCAGTTTTCCCGGTTCTTTCCAGACATTGGTATCATATTTCTCGTTAAGTGCTGCTGCCATGTTGAAAATATCGGTTCTTGCAACACCCACCCTCAGGAACTTATCATATTCCTCAAGGTCTTTTTTATCAACCAGGTCAAGGTATGAGGGATTCGCAGCAGCTTCCACACCGATAACACTGATAGAAGGCACATCACATACAAGTTTGTACTGTAAGGGTGAGTGCAGGTGGATTTCGACATCCGCACCACCGGAAGCCGCTGTTTGTGTTGCTGTTGCCAGGGCTTCTATCAGGTCGCTGTCATTAAACATTATCTGCGGGTTAATCCCGATACTTGGCTCGTCTATGGAAACCGTTGAAATCATGAAATGTTCTGCGTTTTCCATGGAATTTTCTATGAAGCGGTCAATACTGGTTGCAAATGAGTACAGTATATCAGCGTATGCCGTTCCCCCGAACTGGTTAAGGTAAAGCTCGATTGGACCTGTGACGCATATTCTCAGGTTTAATTTCTCGCCGGTTTTATTGTAATATCCGGCGCCGACTTCTTCCATGGCATCAAGTTCCACGATACGCGCATGTTCCTTTTTTACAATGAACGGCTCATCTGTTTTTGATTCATTATTGATTATATCAAGGAACTGTTTATTCATGTCCTGAAATTGTGGGTATGTCGGGATTCTGACTCCTGCTTCAATTTTCTGGTGCATGGTATCCACGAGAACCCTGTTAAATTCAGGGTCGTTGTTTTTTACGGAAGCAGCTACCCAGTTCCTGTCTTTTCCCTGCGGCAGGGGGTAGCTTCCGATATCATCGAAAAGAATCATGGGATAATCCATTGTTTTGTACATTTTTAAACCTGTTGGAATATTCGGGTTGTTTTTGATAAATTATAGCAGTCCATCCATGCTCATTTTGTTCGCAGGATTCCTGGTTCAGCTCACAAAACGTGCACCTTTGTCTCCTGAGCCGACCTGCCGGCGGTAGCGGGATAGATAGCCTTTTGTGGCTTTTGGCGCTGGAGAAGTCCATGCTTTTCTCCTCTCAGCCAGTATATCCTGCGAAACTTTCAAATTAAGAATCCTGCCGGGAATATCTATCTCGATTATATCCCCTTCATGCACAAGACCAATGGCTCCACCAACTGCTGCTTCCGGGGATACGTGTCCTATACATGGTCCGCGCGTGCCACCTGAGAAACGTCCGTCAGTAATCAGCGCCACGGAATCTATAAGTCCCATGCCTGCAATTGCTGCTGTGGGGGAGAGCATCTCGCGCATCCCGGGTCCGCCTTTTGGTCCTTCATACCGTATAATAACGCAGTCTCCTGATTTTATTTTGCCCTCCATTATTGCAGCCATTGCATCCTCTTCGCTGTCAAATACGCGTGCATTTCCTGAATATTTAAGCATTTTCGGGCTTACTGCGCTCTGTTTTATCACCGAGCCGTCTGGTGCAAGACTGCCTTTCAGTACAGCAATGCCGCCTTCTGGATGGACCGGAGCATCAATTGTGGCGATTATCTCCAGGTTTGCGCGCGGGTTGATGATTATATATTCATCAAGGTTTTCTCCGAGACTTTTCCCTGTAACGGTTATTGTATCAAGGTTAAGCCGTGTTCTGAGATTTTTCATCATGGCAGGAACGCCGCCAGCGCGCTCAAAGTCTATAAGGAACCTGTCGCCTCCCGGGCGCAGGTTTATGAGGTGCGGGGTTTTGCGGCTTATCTCGTCAAACCTTTCAAGCGGGAGGACAAGCCCGAATTCCGCTGCTATTGCGGGAAGGTGAAGGGCTGTATTTGTGCTTCCGCCTATTGCCATGTCAAGGATGATTGCATTGTCAAGCGCCTGTTTTGTTACAATGTCTTGCGGTGTTATGCCTTTCTCAACAAGTTCCATGATTTTCATGCCTGAGTGCTTTGCGAGCCGCGTCTTTTTAGCATCCACAGCATGGGCTGTCCCGCATCCCGGCAGGCTCATCCCGAGCGCTTCTGTAACGCATGCCATGGTGTTTGCAGTGAACAGTCCGGCACATGAGCCAGCACCGCAGCATGAACAGTCCTCAAGGTTCTTTAAGTCCTGGTCTGTAATCTTGTTATTCCGGCGCTCGCCAACTGCCTCGAACAGCGATATGACATCACGCTGCTCATCCCCCACGATTCCTGGCATCATCGGACCGCCTGTTACCACGATTGCAGGGATGTCAAGCCTTCCTGCTGCCATGAGATGACCCGGTACGATTTTGTCGCATGTGGGTATCATGACCATGCCGTCAAACTGGTGCGCCTCTACCATGAGCTCGATGCTGTCTGCTATGAGCTCCCTGCTGGGAAGTGAGTGTTTCATGCCTGAATGTCCCATTGCGATGCCGTCGCAAATCCCTATTGTATTGAACTCAAACGGCACGCCGCCTGCCATCCTGATTCCTGCCTTTACTGCATCTGAGAGCCTGTCAAGATGGATATGACCGGGAATTACCTCGTTCCATGAATTGACCACGCCTATGAACGGGCAGGACATTTCCTCGTCTGTTAACCCCACTGCTTTTAGTAGTGACCTGTGCGGAGCGCGCTCAAGCCCTTTTTTGATGTTATCGCTTCTCATTGTATCTTTTTGTTAGATGGGCTTAATTATTTTAAATATTCCTATGGGGATTTTGGCAATTCCTGCTTTTCTCCGGGCAACCATTATAAGGATATAATAGAGTCAGGATAAAATATCAAGGCATTGGGAATATGATTATTGTTACCGGGGGAACAGGATTTGTTATGAAGGTGCATTATCAAGGCGCTATCAAGAATTAAATCCAGACAGGATTAACAGGAGCTACAGGATAGCGAAGTGAATACCGCGTTTCATGCCTTACATCTCGCAGGGTATCGAGATAATTCAGGAATTTCCTGTCAAGCAACCAAAAAAATATCAGATAATACAAGACAAAAATATCCCTTAGTCCCTTGGAAAGACATTGCCGGAATGAGGGATAAATTAATTCACGATTATTTCGGAATAGATTTAGATGATGTCTGGGATACAGTTGAAAAAGACATACCTATTTAAAAAATGAAATATAAATTATCATTAAGGAACTGGAAAAAACATGAAAGAACTAACAGACCTCGACAAAACCATCCTCGCAAAGCTCGCACCCGAATTCGAAGGCACAACAGGACCTGCGCCAGGGCATGACTATCAATTCATCCTGCTTCCGGTCTCACACAAATTAGCAGAATCCCCGGAAGATTTCGCGGCACGCATAAACAGGCTCACAGACGATGAGCTTGAATACCTGTGCGAACTTATTTTGAAAGGCGAGGAAGATGTACGTTCACTGTCAGAAGGGGATTTCGATGAAATGCTAAAAGTTATCGAAAACAGGCTATCAAAAGAAAAAGCAGAGGAATTAATTAACAGGTAACCTGTTAATCATCTTCAGCACACCGGAATCCTGCCGTACGCCAGTTCCATGCAGAATTCATTTATGTTAGATAGTTCCTTCTCAATAACCTCGTTAATCTCACCCTCGACACTTTCAACCGTCCCGCGCGCCATGATGACCTGCGCGGCTGCAATCTTTGGATGGTCAATAGGCTCACCAATCTGGCTCAGTAGCCACACATAGACTTCCTCGATATCAGGGACGTTCAAATAAATCTCACTTGCAATCCTGTGGCTGAGTACATTGTATATCTTCCCCACATGGCTCACAGGATTCTTACCTGCCGCTGCCTCGCTGCTGACAGGACGGTTTAGCGGAATAATCCCGTTCACCCGGTTTCCCCGCCCTACCTGCCCGGAATCCGCATCCTCGGCAGACGTGCCGGTCACCGAGAGGTATATCCCGCCCATTCCACGCCCGTGCCTGTCAAGAGTATTCAGGTAAACAGAAGGCACAAGTTCTGTATTTTCCTCAACAAAAGTCTTAATCTCCTCAAGAAGTTCATCCTTTTTCCTGAAATAATGGTTTTCCGAATCAATGAACATATCCACAAGCGGGTCTGCCACGGTAAGGTGAAGTTCGTCAACCTTGCGCAATCCCATTACTTTAATATCTTCTCCCGATTCCGGAAAACTTTTCTTGAACTCCCGGGAATTTAAATACATCTCGGTTTCAAGAACAATCGTCTCTGTGGGTGTCATGGGAGCATAACCCACAGCAGCTGAGGTATCATTTGCACCGAGTATGGTATCCTTTCGCTTGAAAATATCTGTAAGTTCGGCTGAACCCCTGGCAAGTTCTACCTGGTATATTAAAGATTCCACACTCACAAACCTCAGGTTTTCCTTTATCCAGTTTCCTGCCGTATTTATAGCAATATGTTCAACATCGATGTACTCCCCTTCCACCTCGAAAGTAGCCCTGTCCCCGAAAATAATCCTCATCGGTTTAAGTATCACACCGCCACCGAATTTCGTCTTCACCTCCCCTGCTACAAGCATGCCCTTGTCGATATTGTGGTGCATGATAGCACCGAACCTGTCCATGTATTCCTTGCATAGTTCAACTGATACGCTGTTCATTATGGAATCACAAATATAATCCGGATGCCCGATACCTTTTCTCTCAACTACTTCAACATTCCGTTCCGTAACCGGAATGGCACCAAGTTCCTCAATATCTATATTTCGCAAATGCTCACCGTATTATTTTCCAAGGTATTTTTCTGCCAGTTCTTCATATGTTTTTGAATTACCTGTTATGAGTTTAAGGTCATCCCCGGTTGCAACCCTGACATGTCTGCACGGTAAACCCAACACCACACTGTTCGGCGGGATACTGTAGTTTTCCGGCACCAATGCGCCTGCCCCGACAATGGAAAATTCCCCTATTACCGCGCCATTCATTATAGTGGCATTCATACCTACAAGTACGTTACTTTCAATCCGGCATCCGTGAATTACGCATCCGTGCCCGATGCTTACCCCGTCACCTATCTCGACACCTTTACCATCTGAATGTACAACTGCAGCATCCTGTATATTACATCTATTGCCGATAGTGATATTCCCGCGGTCACCTCTTAAAACAGAGTTGAACCAGACACTTGACTTATCACCTATTGTCACATATCCCACAATACATGCAGTTTCCGCTATGAATGCACTTCTGGAAATAATTGGTTTTTTATCCTCAAACTGGAATAACATATTACCACAACCCACGGGACAATCATACATTTGATTATCCTGAATATAAAAAGAACGTATTCACATAAATAATTATGCGATTCAGATATTTTTTTGTATAAAAACATCATGTTAAATGAAAATGTCAAGTGTAATTTTTCTTGGTACTGGCGGCGGAAGGATGGTTGTCCTTAACCAGTTTCGTTCAAGCGGGGGTTTCTGGTTAAACCTGGATAATGTTAAAATATTGCAGGACCCCGGACCCGGCTCCCTTGTAATGGTTCATAAACTCAAGCTCAAGCCCCGGGAGCTTGATGCGATTATATTATCCCACAGGCATATCGACCATTCAAACGATGTCAATGTCATGACAGAAGCCATGACCGGCGGAGGCTTCCATCCCCACGGGAAATTGATAACTCCGGGAGATTGCCTGAATTCCGACCCTGTAGTTCTTGAATATATCAGGCCGATGGTTGATATCATAGAAATAAAAGAAGGGATGGAAATCACAATAGGCAGTATTAAAATTAAATACCCGATAAAGACCATGCATTCCTGCGATACATTCGGACCCATCTATGAATTCAGCGGTGGAAAACTTGGTTATATACCTGATACGGAATATTTTCCTGAACTTGCAGGTGCTTACAAAGGTGTCGATTACCTGGTAATCAATGTTGTGAGAATGAAAACAGATATAAGAATCAGGCACCTGAATATCAGCGAGGCTGAAAAGCTGGTTAATGAAATCAGGCCTAAAAAGGCAATTCTAACACATTTCGGATTGCAGGTATTGAAGGCATCTCCAGGACTGCAGGCAAAAAAAATTACTGAAAATACCGGTATAGATGTTGTGGCTGCAAGGGACGGGATGAAACTGGAATTTGATGGCAGGGAAAGTCTTGACAGGTGGGTTTGAACTGTTGCAGGTTTTAATTTTCAAGGACATTCTTCTTGTTTCTCATACGGAAGAACCTGAAAACCATGAATACTCCAAAAAAAATCAATAATGTGGTTCCCAGTTCTAATAATTCAACAAAAAATTCTGAAGTTTGAATCCCGATTAATCCTGTAGCTTTATATGATTCCCTGATAGCAAATAATAAGATTGCAAATGAAATAATAATTGTCGGATTCTTTAACCTGTCGCCTTTCAGGAACAGTATGCTTCTGACAATATTATATCTCGTCGTAATAATCTGGAGTATATATAATAACATAATTAATATAAATACACTTAAGACCGCATTTATTATTTCTAAATATAAAATCAACGTCATATAATCCCTGAATTACAATTTTTATAAAAATATGATTGTGTTTTTTTACTGTCCTTTTTTATTAATATTTCAATTAATCCACATATAATTAATCCTGATATATAAAACTTTCCAATTACAATTTTAAGAAATGTTTATATATTATAAACACTAACTTAAGGTTAGTAACCCTCGGTTACTAACATAGGTTAAACAGAAAAATGGAATCGGAACAGCTACTTGACATACTCGGAAACCAGAACCGGCGAAAAATCCTCCAGCTACTGGCAAGCAGGCCGTGTTATATGAGTGAAATCGCAGAGCGGCTTGCCGTGGGCGCCAAAGCTGTACTCGGGCATCTTGAGATTCTCGAAAAGGCAGGTCTGGTTGAAAGCAATGTTGACGAACAGCGGCGCAAGTACTTCCATATCTCGGATAACCTGAGAATGGAAGTATTTGTGTCGCCGCACTCCTACGAGGTGGAAACCTCCACAATGACGGTAACATTAGTGCACGAGTATCATACAAGTACAGTTTCAGCAACTGAAGACCTGAAATCACTCTATTGCGGAATCCAGGAACAACTTGTCCGCAAGAGGGAAATCATGCAGGAATACCAGCATGTACAGTCAATCATTGCTGAATTGACAGATTCATACATGGATGTTATTGAGCAGGTAACGGATGACAGGGTAGAAGCTGAGATATTATATGTACTGATGAAAAGCCCGCTAAACAAACGTGAACTTTCAATGCATCTTGAAATTCCCGAATACGTGATTGAGGCTTACATTGAACAGATGGTATTAAAAGATTTGATAAAAGAAGATATAAACAGGTACAGTATAAACTAAAATAAAAGAATAAAATAGGTAGAAAAATGTTCAGAAGAAGATACGAAAAAGAATTGTTTGAAGAAATGGAACAGATGATGGAAGAAATGAACAGGGCAATGAGCCACATGACGCACTCCAGGGACCCGAAGGTTTTCGGGTACAGCATGTATGTAGGACCTGATGGCGTCCCCCATGTGGAACATTTCGGGAACACCGAACCCGTGCATGGGGCATGCGGAACATGTGAATTTCCTGGATCTGCGGAAGAAACCGGTGTCCGGGAACCTTACACGAGTTCTGTTGTCGATGAGAAGAAAAATGAGGTTTACATAACAGCAGAAATGCCCGGAGTCGAGAAGCAGGATATCAAGGTCAATGCTACGGAAAACACGGTTTTGATTAAAGCCGTGCGCGGTGAGCGCAATTACGCAAAGACGGTAACGACACCTTGTGAGGTTGAGCCTGATTCAGCTACAGCAAAATATAACAACGGTGTGCTTGAAGTCACACTCAAGCTTAAGACGTTCCTGAAACCTGAAGGAAAGAGTGTAAATATAGAGTAAGCAGGAATGAAATTAATATTAACCGGTAAATAAATTGAAAAAATCATGGATAAAAAAGACGATACGATAACCCTGAAAGTTGCAGAAGCAAAATCCTATGATGCAGGCAGGGGTATTGCGCGCATTGACCCTGAACTGGCTTATGAATCCGGGCTGCTGACAGGTGATGTAGTAAGTATTGAAGGTACAAAAAAGACGGCTGCAATTATATGGCCAGGTTATCCTGAGGATACGGGTACAGACGTGATACGTATTGACGGGACAGTGAGACGAAATGCAGGTGCAAGTATTGATGACAGGATTAAGATACGAAGGATAAAGACTGCTCCTGCTGAGAAGATAATGTTTGCACCGACCCAGCCATTAAAAATACAGGGTGGCGAAGCATATCTTACCCGCAACCTTGAGGGCAGGGTAATTACACGCGGTGACGTGGTTGAACTGAACATAATGGGACGCCGTGTTGACCTGGTGGTTGTTTCCACGAAACCTGTTGTCGATTCGGTTTTAATGAACTCTGGTACGCAGATAGATATCAGTGAAAAGCCTGCAAAAGACCTGTCAGCTATCCCCAGGATATCGTATGAGGATATCGGGGGGCTGGGTGATGAGGTCAAGAAAGTAAGGGAAATGATTGAACTGCCACTGCGCCATCCTGAGATTTTCGAACGTCTTGGTGTGGAAGCGCCGAAGGGCGTTCTGCTTCACGGTCCGCCAGGCACTGGCAAGACCCTCCTGGCAAAAGCCCTTGCATTCGAGACTAATGCGAATTTCCTGACGCTCAGCGGACCTGAAATAATGAGCAAGTTCTATGGTGAGTCAGAAGAGAGGCTCAGGGAGATATTCAAAAAGGCAGAAGAAGGTGCTCCCAGCATCATATTAATAGATGAGATAGACAGCATTGCCCCGAAACGTGAAGAGGTTACCGGAGAGGTTGAGAGGCGCGTAGTTGCGCAGCTTCTTGCGGTACTTGACGGTCTGGAGTCGCGCGGTAAGGTTGTTGTCATAGGCGCTACGAACCGACCGAATGCGATTGACCCTGCACTTCGGCGTCCCGGGCGCTTTGACAGGGAAATCGAAATTGGGGTGCCTGACAGGAAGGCACGGTTTGAGATATTGCATATTCATACGCGCGGTATGCCGCTTGCAGATGATGTCGAGCTTGGGAAATTTGCCGACATTACTCATGGTTTTGTGGGTGCTGACCTTGCAGCCCTTACAAGAGAGGCTGCGATGTGCTCCATAAGGCGGGTTCTCCCTGAACTTGACCTTGAGGTTGATAGTATTCCTGCGGAGATACTGGGTAAACTGACAGTGACCACTGAAGATTTCAACAATGCGATTCGTGATATGACACCGTCTGCAATGCGCGAGGTGTTTATCGAGTCACCTGATGTTAACTGGACAGATATAGGCGGCATCGAGGATGTTAAACAGGAGTTGAAGGAGGCTGTTGAATGGCCTATGTTATATCCTCTGATGTTTAAACATTTGAGTGCAAAGCCGCCAAAAGGTATTTTGCTGTATGGTCCGCCAGGCACAGGAAAGACCATGCTTGCAAAGGCTGTGGCTACCGAAAGCCAGGCGAATTTCATAAGTGTTAAGGGACCTGAGTTCCTGAATAAGTGGGTTGGCGAGAGTGAGAAGGCAGTCCGTGAGACGTTCAGGAAGGCGAAACAGGCATCTCCGTGTATCATATTTTTTGACGAGGTTGATTCGATAGTACCTTCAAGGGGTACAGGTTCTGATTCGCATGTTACGGAAAGGGTTGTGAGCCAGCTATTGTCAGAGATTGACGGGCTTGAGGAGTTGCATAATATTACGGTGATTGCAGCGACTAACAGGCCTGATATCATCGACCCTGCACTTTTGCGTCCGGGGCGGTTTGACAGGCTGGTTTATGTGCCGCCGCCTGATAAAGGGTCAAGGCTTGAGATATTCAGGATTCATCTGGCTGATAAGCCGCTTGAGAGCGATGTCGAGATGAATGCGCTTGCTGATGATACGGATGGTTTAACAGGGGCTGAGATTGCTGCTGTGTGTAATGAAGCCACGATGCTTGCTATCAGGGAATATGTGAAGTCCGGGAAGCCTGCGGATGAGAACTCCATTAAGGAGCTTAAGTTGAATTACCGGCATATAATGGATGCCATGAAGAAGCTCAGGGTTCATGCGAAAAAGGAAACCGAGAAGTACCAGAAGATAGCAGAGAACTTTATTTACCAGTAGGGAGATGTTCGGGCTGGTGTACAGCCCTTCAACTTTTTAAAATTAGCCGCATTGCAATCCTGTTCGAAAGGTTTATTTTGGAGTAACTCCAAACTTTATTCCATGAAAGGAATTGATGGTCTGGAGCTGTCTCCTAAAAAGACAGAATATATAAAGTTCATTGATAACCGTAAAAATACCAGGACAAACGAAATAGCCCGGGAGTTCAAGGTTGACCCCTCGACTGCCACCAAGATCATAGTAGAATTATCAAAAACAGACTTTATTTCTTACAAACCCTACCACGGATGCACGCTGACGCACAAAGGGAAAGAATATGCCAGGTTCCTGAACAGGCGCCATGGATTGCTTGTCTGCCTGCTTGTTGAGCTTGGTATGAGTAAGGACAGCGCCTGTGAAGCCGTATGTAAATTCGAGTATTTTGTACCAAAAGAGGCTGTGGACAATATATGTAAAAAACTTAAACACCCTGGAAGCAGCCCGTGCGGTGTACGCATAAGTGGCGATAGGTGCTGCTGTTGCCCGGGAGAGGGGGATTAAATGGGGAAAAAAATAACAATCATTCTGGTAACTTTAATCTTGTTTTTTAGTTTTACCACAGGATGTATCGAACAGCCAGAAGAAAGCGATAAAATCAGGGTAGTTGCTACCTTCTACCCGCTCTACGAATTTTCCAGCCGTATCGGGGGCGAGAAGGTTGATGTTTCAACCCTTATCCCGGCTGGAGTGGAACCCCATGACTGGGAACCGGGTCCAGGGGATATTATCAAATTAGAGTCCGCTCAGGTATTCGTTTATAACGGGGCTGGATTAGAACCGTTTGTTGAAGGTATGCTGGAAAGGATCGAACCTGGTAAATTGGAAGTTGTGGATACCAGTAAGGGAATTGAACTCATCAAAACCCTGGGAGAACCTGACCCGCATATCTGGCTTGATCCTATTCTTGCAAAACAGCAGGTGGAAAATATAGAAGAAGCATTCGTTAAAACAGATCCCCGGAACAGTGAATATTATAGGGCCAATGCTAATGCCCTTAAGCAGGAACTGGAAGAACTTCACGAGGAAATAACAAGAGAATTAGCTCCTGCCGGAAAGAGGGTATTCATATCTTCACACTCTGCGTTCAGCTATTTTGCAATAAGGTATAATCTCGAGCAAATAGCGATTATCGGTTTATCCCCTGAAATAGAACCCGGTCCTGCTGAAATCGTCGAAATCGTAAAACTTGCAAGAGACCACGGGGTTAAATACATCTTCTTTGAGCCCCTCGTAAGCCCGAGATTATCAGAAGTCATTGCAAAAGAAGTCGGGGCGAAGACGCTGGTGCTCAATCCCATAGAAGGACTTACCGAAGATGAAATAAAGCAGGGTAAGAACTACTTTACCTTAATGCGGGAGAACCTGGATAACCTTAAAACTGCCCTGGAAGTGGAGAATGGATGAAAAAATAGTTGAGGTAGTGAATGTAAGTTTTGGTGTGGATAATCTCAAGGTCCTTGAAGATATTGACCTGGTACTTGAGAGGGGAGATTTACTTGGGATTATTGGTCCAAACGGCTCTGGTAAAACAACACTGCTAAAAATAATACTCGGATTGATTAAACCGACCGCAGGTAATGTAAAGTTGTTTGGTAAAGATATAAATCATTTCAGGGACTGGCACAGAATAGGATACGTTCCCCAGCATGCTATAAATTTCGATATGCAGTTCCCTATAAACGTGTTCGAGGTTGTTTCAATGGGCAGGTTTTCAAAAAAAGGTCTGTTCAAAAAGCTTGGAAAGGAGGATATTCAGGTGATAGATGAAGCCCTGGAAATAGTGGGCATGAAGGAGTATAAAAACAGGAGAGTGGGGAAACTTTCCGGGGGTGAAATGCAGCGGGTATTCATAGCAAGAGCTCTGGCAAGCCAGCCGGAGCTGTTGATTTTAGATGAACCTACCGTTGGTGTCGATATAATAGCGCAAAAAGAATTTTATGATTTTCTGGAACGGTTAAATAAAGATAAAAAAATTACGCTTGTGCTTGTGTCCCATGATATCAGCAACATAACCTCCCGCGTTGGTAAGCTTGCCTGCATAAACAGAAAATTATTCCCGGAATGCCATTCCGAGGATTTTTTTTATGGTATTACAGGTATGAAATTCGTGCATCACATGCATGAGGAGTAACATGGCGGAGATTTTCCAGTATGGTTTCATGCAGCGTGCGCTAATTGCAGGGATCATGATAGCATTTATCTGCTCGATTATAGGCACTTTTATTGTATTGAAAAGGCTCTCGATGATAGGCGATACTCTTTCCCATATTGCTCTCGGGGGACTGGCTTTAGGTTTTTTTTTGAATGTATATCCGGTTATGGCGGCTCTGGTAGTCACGGTATTTAGCGCTTTTTCCATAAACCGCCTGAAAAAGGCAAAGATATATGGAGACCTGGCTCTGGCTATATTGTTTTCAGCAGGATTGGCTATGGCTGTGGTTCTTTTAAGCATTACAAAAGGATTTAATACAAACCTTTTCAGTTATTTGTTCGGAAGCATTCTTACTGTAAATGAGACTGATTTAATACTGATACTCCTGCTGGGTGTTTTGACCATAGGTGCTATATTGGTTTTTTATAAAGAGCTTTTTTATATCACTTTTGATGAAGTATCTGCAAAAGCGAGTGGAATACCTGTTGAAAGGCTGAACAATCTTCTGGTGGTTTTAACAGCAATTACCGTAGTTGTGTCGCTGAAGATAGTTGGGGTCCTGCTGGTCTCTTCTTTGCTTGTGGTTCCTGTTGCCACAAGCCTTCAAATTTCCAGAAGTTTCAGGGAAACGATGTTATTTTCAATAATATTTTCGATATTCGCGGTAATAACAGGCTTGATTGGCTCTTTCTACTTCAACCTGGCTGCCGGAGGGGCAATAGTAATGGTGTCTGTTATTGTATTCCTGATAGTAATGGTTTTTAAGAATTATATGAAGATATAATTCTTACTTCTATAAGACCTGCATTCATATTTTCTCCCTTTTGACCCCGACCCTGCCATTCTTATCGGATATACCAAACCCAAGGCTCTTGAGGTAACCTGCCGCACGACCACTTCCATGAATCAGGATTTCCACAAGGTCATCCGCCTCGTCGATATCAGTACTCAGGTTAAATGAATCAAATATCTCGTAAACAAGACCGTTGCAGGATGCTATTTGACAGTGTTTCAGGAAGCTTTGACCGTAATAATCTACGTGGAAACTTGAGGGATTCCTGATAAAAATGGCATTCGTACCGCCAAACCTGCCAGGAACTATTGCAACATCTGATTGTGAGGCTGTAATATCCTCCAGGTTTTTTCCGGAAACAAGTGGAATATCAGCCATAATGATTAATACAGGTTCGTTTATGGAATGTGATGCCATTTTCCCGAGGTATTCATTAAGGGATTCGTTCAGTCCTTTTCCTGCCAGAACGATGTTAACATCCTCAATGTCAATGAGCGAGGTTGTAAGTATATCAATCACGCTGAAGCATTCCGAGCTTACAAGCGTGCCAGCCACGTCCCTGAGCATGGACAGCGCAAACTCCTCTCGTTCTTTTCCTGAAAGTAGGGAAGAAAGTCTTGATTTTGCGTTATTTTTCTTGAATGGAATTACCGCCCTCATATCAGCACCTGAGAACATGGTATACAAATAAAAAGCTTTGGGGAGGAGAACTTTGGAGTGACTGCAACCATACTCGTTCTCGTGCATCCATTAGAATTCTTAAACCAGCATAATAATTATGGCACCAAGAACGGACACGGATACAACTACAAAGAGCATATATCCGAAGAGATCATATATAAAGCATTGTTAATAATCCTTTTTAGACAATATACCAGAAAATTATCCTTTTTAGGATAATTCTTATTCAAAGCTCAAAAAGTATATCGTATATATCTTTTATTTGTACGCTCATGTTACCCTTACTCGGAACCATACTGGCAGGCTTGCTTGCCTTCCTTGCAGGTATCTTCGAAGACAGCGAATCCAATGCCGGTTCAGCGAGCAATCCCAATTCTCAGGTCCAGCTTGCACCGCAGATAGGACACCGCCACAGGTATTTTAACAAAGCCATATCAGGAGAGCCGCCTGCAAATGCCCTGTGGGCTACAACTGCTGCAACAGTCGCGGTTTTGCTGGCGGCAAAATTTGAGGTTTTCAATCCTGTTTATTCAGTGATCATTTCTTCAGTAATTGGCGCTCTTGTTTCCACTCTTCTCCTTGGTCTTTATGGCATCTTCTCTCATATTTCAAGGATAGCCAGTATGAAGACTTTCAAACAAACCCTGTACTGGGATGCATTATATTCTGCTCTTCCACTGGATCTTTCCTTCGGGTTCCTGACCGCTTTTTCATTAACCCTTCTTTCATTCACGGCTGGAATGACGCTGGATAATCCATTCTCAGTCCCCCTTATTGCTTTCATGCTTGGGATCACTATAGGCACGATCGGCTCTGCCACGGGAGATATTCACTACGGCGCAGAGAGGTTGTATCAGCATCATACATTCGGTTCAGGCATTCCCATAGCAAAGCAGGGAGACATAGATATCAAAGGTGAATACGGCTACAGAAACTCGGTAGATACCCCTTATTTTACCCTTAGATTCGGGGCAATTATTACTGCTTTTGCTTTTGGCCTTCTCATATTCCTGGATTCGCTATCAAGAGTTTTTGTTTTTTCTGGCGCATGGTCATCCGTAATTGTGACATTTGGCATGATCCTGATCATATTCATTGTAACTGTACTTCTTGAAAAATATACACGGGACAGATACGGCCCCTTTGTGAGGTAAAAATGGAACCAATAACAGCAATGTTGGCGATAATCCTTGGCGGCGTCCTTGTGGGCATATGCGTGCACTTTATCCCTGCAAGCGCAACAGGAGCTATGTCGGCAGCCACGGGCATAGCTACCGGCCCAAGCATGCTTTCAGCAGGAGCCGGGATGGCTGGCATCCTCTCAGCCGCATATTCAATGGATAGCGGCCTGGCTGTGGTTCTCGCATCAGGGGCTTCTGCTTCTGCCCTTATGATATCATTGACCATTCTGGGCGGAAATATCGCCAATGCATTCGGTACTGGCGTGTCCCCGGCATCAGGTCAGACAGCTTCAGGACAGAGCATGCCCGGAAAAAGCACAAAGGATGTTATCTCAGGCTGGGATCAGAAGCCATATATAACTCCGGGTACTGACGGCCATGGAATGCCAGTACAAACCCACATCAGTGGACTTATCGGGGCAGTTATAGGGGGAACAGGAGGCGCACTTGTGTTATTTGCTGTATATTCGCTGCTTTTCCCGATCCTGGAACAGGATGCAGCATTTACGATCTCTGGAATTATCAGCGCCGGGATATTCTTGATAAACTCTGTTCTTCCTGCATATACGCTTGTGGGAAAGACTGAAGGCATGTTCGACCAGAAGCTCAGAAGAACCCCAAAGACCCTGGTATCATGTCTTATCGTAAGCACGGTAATTGCAATACTTATATACGGCGCAGCGGTGGTGATCTGATGAGCACGGAAAGTAATAAAGAATTCACATCCCCCCAGCTTTATTTGATCGCCCTCGTCCTGGGGATGATCGCAATATTGATGATAAAATTCTCTCATTCCCTGACACCTGTTGCCGTTATTCTTATCTGGCCTGCTTTCCTGTGCGGCGCAAACGCAGTCCGCCAGGTTGCAAGATACGGGCTTGGCACGGGAACATCCTCCATTGGATACTGGGGGACAGCAGTGGGTGCGACAATGGCTTTCACATCACAGTTCATCAATCCTGCTTATAATTTCGTAAGTCCGTATTTTGAGATATTCGGCGCTCTTATAGTGGGTGCAGTGACTGGCATCTGCGCCCAGAAAATAATCAAAATGAAGATACCTGTTATGATAAGGGATAGCGCAGTCCTTGCCTCCTCAACAGCCATAATAGCCATGTTCTTCCTAGCTATGCTGACAGAGTATTCAGCAGCGGTCTTTACTCTTGACGCTTATATCATTTATCCGCTCATTTACATCGCCATTACCCTTGCCATCCTCCATCCCTTCAACGGCAGCATGGGGGCTGGGGAGAATCAGCGCAGAACGCTTCGCCTCAGCGCCTTAGAAGCAAGCATGACAACAGGATTATTCGGCTTAATTGCCATCCTGTTCTCAGAGGCTCTGTTATTAACAGGTGTTTCAGTGATTCTGGTAAGCATGGCAGGCTTCTTTATTTTTGCAAAGAGGTGGTTCGCTGCTGTTAAAGAAGATACTTACGAATTCGCATGGACAGGCTATCCGCCTGCGGAGCATTAATATGTATGGCTGAGTCAACGACCTCGGATTGAAATCCGAATGGCATCAGCGTCCATGCTCAATGGTTTGCTTTCTTTTGGTTTCATAGATTTCAGCATGCACGTCGAGGCGCAGGTATATGGTAGAAATTATTTCTAAATAAAATCCAAAAGTTCTTTTGTCGTGTAAACTTTTACATGGTTCTGTTGCTGAAATCCTTTATCTTCGCTCCATATCCCGTCAACCTTAGTTTTCAACGCAAGTGCCAGGAATGGTGCATCATCTGGATCGATATCTTTCATGATATCCTTAGCTTGTACATAGTAATCAGCATATTCGTCTTTTGGATAGATTGTGATTCGTGAAAATGCCATAAATTCGATATTTGAATTCATTAAAATGTAACGCCGGGTGGAGTTAGAT
>JACUTP010000022.1 GCA_014859785.1 Candidatus Methanoperedentaceae archaeon
AAATCCAGGATTTACTGGACTTTCGTATTTTTACAGCCTTTAAATTTCCGTATTGGGAAAAAAATCATCCCCTGAAGGAAAAACATAAATACTCCCCTCCTAAAAGCACCTGTTAAGACGAGGAATCCATGATGATTAATAATAAACAAAGACATGGAAATTGCATGAGTCTTTTGCGGGGGTGTTCCACAGGATGTATAAGCGTATCTATGCTTCAGAAACTCAATACCGCAGGATTAACAGGGCAGGATGGCGGCACTGCTGTTACAGCAGATACATCCTTAACAACCAGTGTTTTACCCGTGCCCGATTCAGGTATAAAACAACCTTCTGACCTGAAATACGAGCTTGTATGCACAGGGTGTTCTTCAGTTTATCTTGAAGACAGGTTAAAATGCGATTCAGATACCGCACTTCTCAGGACGAATTATTCCAAAAAACAGCTTGAACTGAAAAGTGTTCCTGGAATGGGGCGGTTCCATGACTGGCTGCCTGTGAATGACATTATAAAAACCGATTCGGGACCGGTAACTTTTAAGAGCACTGAACTTGCGGCTGAACTCGGGCTTAATAACCTGTACATTTCCTTTAACGGCTACTGGCCTGAGAAAGGGGGTTTCATAAAAACATGCAGTTTCAAGGAACTTGAAGCATTCCCGACAATCGGTAAACTTATGGGTTCACAGAAATCACTTGTTCTTGCATCTGCCGGGAACACAGCCCGTGCTTTCGCCCATGTTGCGGCAATGAAGGGCGTCAGGGTATACATCGTTGTCCCGGCAAGCGGGATGGCAAGAATGTGGATTCCTGAAGAGCCAAACCGGAACATACATGTCATACAGATGGGGAAAAACTGCGATTATACGGATTCAATACACCTCGCAGACCGCATCGCTTCGCTTCCGGATATGCAGGCAGAAGGCGGGGCACGGAATGTGGCGCGAAGAGACGGGATGGGAACGGTGCTGCTCGATTCTGCGGTTACAATGAAACGGCTGCCTGACCACTACTTCCAGGCTGTCGGAAGCGGAACAGGCGGTATCGCTGCGTGGGAAGCGTCCCTCAGGTTAGTCGATGACGGGCGGTTCGGCATGAAACTCCCCAGGCTTCACCTTGCACAGAACCTGCCATTTGCACCGATGCTGAATGCATGGGAAGCAGGGCGGCACGATATAATAAACGAAATTGATATGCCAGACCCAAAGAAACTCATCCATGAGATGTATGCAGACATCCTTTCCAACAGGGAGCCGCCGTATTCTGTGGGCGGAGGTGTTTATGATGCGTTGTGTGCAACAAACGGCGAGATGTACGGTATCACCAACAACGATGCAAGAAAGGCACTTGAATTATTTGAACGGCTTGAGGGAATAGATATTTTCCCGCCTGCTGCCGTGGCAGTTGCAGCCCTTGTTAAAGCGGTTGAAAACCAGGAAGTCGATAAAGACGAACATATTTCACTTAACATAACCGGTGGCGGATTAAAACGTCTGGAAGAGGATTTTACCCTATATAATATTGAACCTGCAGCTTTCGCTGAAAATGCAATGGTTCCACTTGAAAATATAATATAATATATCAGGGTAGTGTGATGGAAACGCCTGAGCGCAGGGTTGTCGGAATCCTGAAAAATAATAATATTAATTTTGCAGCTACCCTGCCCTGTGACCGCATTAAGGCGCTTCTTCCTCTTATTGACGGGAATTTCCGCACACTTTCGCTGACAAGGGAAGAAAACGGTGTGGGAATATGTGCAGGCGTGTACCTGGGAGGAGGGCGACCTGTTATGGTTATCCAGAGCACAGGTCTCGGTAACATGGTAAATGCACTTTTATCCCTTAACCTGACATACGGGATTCCACTGCCAGTACTTGCAAGCTGGCGCGGGGTCTATAAGGAATCAATCGAAGCCCAGCGGCACCTCGGGAAAAGCCTGCCCGGCATCCTTGAAGCTGCCGGGATACCTTATACAATTGCCAGGACACAGGACGAACTGGATAAAATTGATGAAGCCATCCGGGATTCCTTCACCAATTTGCGCCCCCATGTTGTCCTGCTTACACCTTCTATATGGGAAGACTCCCCCGAAGAGGTTCCCGGGCCTGTTGAAATTTGTTCACGGTCTGTTGAACTTGATTTTAAATCTGAAATAAAAACCCCGGTTATGACAAGATACGAAGCCATCCGGGTACTCAATAGTGTTTCGGGTGATGATATTATCGTTTCAAACCTGGGCATCCCGTCCAGGGAACTGTATGAAATAAATGACCGGGAATTAAACTTCTACATGACTGGTTCAATGGGGCTTGTCTCGTCCATAGGTCTTGGTCTTGCACTGGTTCAGGACAGGCACGTTTATGTTATAGACGGGGACGGGAGTCTTCTCATGAACCCGAATGCACTTACTGCTATCGGGGATTTTAATCCAGGGAACCTTACAGTTGTCGCCGTGGATAACGCTGCATACGGGTCAACAGGCAACCAGCCGACCTGTACATGCACGCTAAGCGATCTTGAGCTTCTGGCAAAAGCAAGCGGGATTGAGGATACGGCAAAAGTGCACACTGAAGAAGAGTTAAAAGAGGCACTCAGCCGTAAAACCTGTTTTATCCATGTAATTGTAAAGCCGGTTAATGCAAAATGCAGGAATATACCTTATACTGCAAAGGAGATTAAGGAGCGGTTTATGGGGAGTTTAGAAGTTCAATAACCATTTTGCGAGTGGATACCGGCGTCAGGACTACTTTATCACTTTTTTTGAAAATCAGTAACAGGTTATTCTACTATGCAAACCAAATTATCCACAGTGAAAAATCCAAAATACTGTTACTTAACAAGCATTCCCATCAGGTTGTGCCCCGCAACTTCCCCGAACACGCCTTCTTTTGCAGAATCCTCGTCAAACCTTTCAACATAATCAGCACTTTCCCTTGATGAATAAATCGCAAACGGCACAGGTTCACGTGTATGCGTTTTCACGGAAATGGGTGTGTAATGGTCAGGCAGCACTAGAATCCTGTATTCGCCGAAGCCGCCCAGCTCGTTTAGCATACCGCCCACGACTTTCTCATCAAAATCCTCGATGGCTTTTATCTTCGCATCGATATTTCCCATATGCCCGGCTTCGTCTGGCGCTTCCACGTGGACAGCCACAAAATCCCGCTCTTTCAAGGATTCAATTGCATATGCGGCTTTGCCTGAAAAATCAGTATCAAGGTACCCTGTAGCCCCTGGAACATCGATAACATCCAGCCCAGCGTATTTCCCGATGCCTTTTAGCAGGTCAACTGCCGAGATTATCGACCCGGAAACACCATACATTTCCCTGAAAAGAGGCATTTTCGGGGCTTTCCCCTGTCCCCACGGCCAGATAAGGTTTGCAGGGTTCTTGCCATTTTTTTCCCGGTTTTTGTTAACGGCATGAGCCTCAAGAATGGGTTTTGAAGCCATTATAAGGTTTCTCAGGACTCCTGAGGATTCACAATGCGGGAGAACTTCTTCCACAGGCTGTCCCAGGACATCATGCGGAGGAATACATTCGGCGTTTTCGCCCTGCTTCATAACCAGTAAGTGCCTGTAACTTATGCCTGCATGGAACTTGCAGCCGTTTCCAAGTTCACGGTCCACGGCTTCAATTAAAATCCCTGCTTCCCCACTTGTAATATGCCCTGCACTGTAGTCTGCCAGCAAACCGTCTTTTTCTGTGATAAGATTGCACCTGAAAGCAACATCATCCTCATCAAGGGATATTCCGATACTTGCTGCCTCAAGAGGACCGCGCCCTGAATAATACCTGGCAGGGTCATAACCCAGGATTGAAAGGTTTGCTACATCACTGCCTGCCGGCATATCATCAGGTATTGTTCTTGCAATCCCGCATCTTCCGTGCTTTGCTATAAAATCCATATTCGGTGTACTGGAAGCCTGGAGGAGTGTCATGTCACCCAGTTCAGGAATCGGGTAATCTGCCATCCCGTCACCTACAAGGACAATATACTTCATATCCCCTGTAAAGCCGGATTAATAAATAAAATCTTGGTAAAAACCAACAGAACCTGCAATCCAAAAAATACTTATATGTCATACACTTTCAGGTAAAGTGATACAATGAAAAAATTAATAATCATATTATTAGCATCCGTGATTTTATTCAGTGGTTGTGTGGGTCCTGATGCAGTAAAGCCCGGAGATACGGTTAATGTGGATTACACTGGAAGTCTTGAAGACGGGACTGTTTTTGACACGTCCATTGAAAGCGTGGCTGTGGAAAATAATATCTTAATACCTGGAAGGCAGTATAAACCGCTTCCGTTCACAGTCGGGAATGGGGAAGTTGTCCAGGGTTTTGATGAAGGTGTCATTGGAATGAAACCAGGCGACTCCAGAAAACTTACCATTCCTCCTGAAATGGGTTACGGTAGCTACAATCCTGAATTAATCGAGACATACCCGAGGATAGAGGTTGTACCTGCAATAATACCCAGGATCACAAAAATACCCCTTGAACAATTCCAAACATCGTTTGGTGAAAATTCAAAAGTTGGTGACATTGTTACTGTTCCTGGCATGAATATCAACCTCACAGTTCTTGAAATATCAACTGATGATGTATCATTATCATATAATTTTGAAGTGGGTGATACCATTCCTTCAGAGGGAGCACCATGGAACCAGACAGTTATTGCAATCGATGAGACAAACATTACATTAGATTACGGTGTAAAAAAGAACGACACTATCCAGTTCCCTGGCACTGAATGGAACACTACTGTAATCGATGTTACGCCGGAAAATATCACTATTAAACACAATGCAATCCCTGATACTGAAATCCAGACAATGTTTGGTCTGATAAGGGTAAGCTTCAACGAAACCTCGATAATAATTGACCAGAACCATAAACTTGCAGGCAAGACATTACTCTTCGATGTAACCCTGAAATCCATTGAGAAATAAAATATGATGCAAAAAGAAGAGAAAGTTGTAGTAGTACTGCTTGTGATGGCAGTACTCTCACTTATTATCGGATATTTCGGTTTTACATCTGAAGTTCCCGCTTATTCTGAAAGTTCAAAAATTAATGAACAGGTGTATGTTGAGGGAATACTACTTTCAAAGCAAATGACAGGAACAGGAGACCACCTGATTCTTAGAATCTCAACCCCTGGTATAATTATTTTCATACCCAGAGACAGCGGGGCAAATGAAGTATATGATACTTTTAAAAATGGGGTAAAGGTCAGGATTACCGGAAAAGTAGCGGAATATAATAATCAGAAAGAAATTATTGTTGAAAGCGCAAAGGATGTAGTTTTGTTAAAAGAGTGAGAAGGGGTTAAACCCTTCTAATCTGCATCTCGCGCTTTTTAGGCTGTAACTGGATGAGCAGCGATTTTAGTTTCGCATCATCTATTATACCCTGGAGCCTGCCGCCCTGTGCAAGGGATATTAACTGCATCTCTACATTTTCAACAAGTTCTGGTTTTGTCATCTTAAGGGTATTCAAACGTTCCCTTGCCTCAGGTGTGAGTATCTGGCGGAGTATTGCCTGCTTCTGGGCGTCATACTCTGCCTTTGCCTGCTCCTGCTGGGCAGCCTGTGCCTGCGCACTGTACTGCTGCTGCTGAAGTTGCTCAAGCTTGCGTCTTTTTAATTCTTCCAGTTCATCATTCATGTTAACTTACAATTTTTAACTAATATTTAGCCATTGATGGATTGACCCTGGTAAGTTCCTGCATCACTTCATTTGAAGCATTATCCAAAAATGCCTGTCCCGATGATGATATTTTCCGTCCGGTTTTGTTGCTGTCAACAAACCCTGCTTTTTCAAGCTGCTGCAATGCTTCCCTGATTACAGAACCGCTTCCTTTTGCGAAATGAATGCCTTTTACGCCGTTGCGGTGTCTTCCCCCGTAAAAACTCCGGAGTCTTGATACCCCCACAGGTCCGTCGATATAGATGCGTCTCAGTATAGAAGCACATCTGACAAACCACCAATCGGGATTCTCAGGCGGTACTTCTTTATGGGCACCTGTTTTTGAAAAAAGCGCCCATTCAGGTGGTGTAACTTTCTGGTTATCTTTTAATTTCTGCGCTGCATTGTTTACAAGTGTTTCTGCAGGCACATCATATACAGTTGTCAATATTGATATCCTCCGTAAAATCATCTAATTACGTATGAAGGGAAGGTTAATTAGTCGTATAGTATTTACCCTTTTCGGCGAAAAACAGCTGTGTTTCCCCTTAATTCAATAAGGTCTGAACCTGTCGAATCGGCAAGTTCCTCAGCCAGTTCTTTTTTCCCTGTTTCAACAAATGCGGATTTGAGGAATTTTACTTTTACCATCTTTCCTGTCTTTAATTGTTTTCTTAATTCTTCAATGACATTCCCTATTCCCGATTTTCCGATATTGATGGATGGCTCAAGCCCTGTGGCTTCTGCCCGATATTGTTGTTTATTCATGATAATAACTCTTTGAGTTTTTCTGCGGATTTTTCAAGTTCAAGAAGCACCATACCCAGCCCGGCATCAGAATCGACAAGAACAACAACAAGGGCTTTCGGTCCGGCACCGACCGCAATTAACATTCCGTGTTTAGATTCCACTATTACCCTGTTAGGCACGCCTTTATTCAATTCAGTTATAACTGTTTCTGCAGCGCCAAGCATGGTAGCTGACATGGCAGCAAAAGATTCGGCAAACCTCTTGTTTTGCATAATAGCACTGATAAGTAACCCTTCACGGCTTACAGCGGCACAGGCTTCCACGCCCCTGACTTTTTTCAGGTCTGCAAGCATTTTTTCAATAAGTTCGATAGTATTCATCATCGGGTTCCTCCTGTTATTTTGTTTACCAAAACCTCAAAGGCGTCATAAACACCGGTTTTATCCAGGGCTGCTACAGGTACTACCGGAACGTCTTGAGGCAGGTTAAAATGTTTAATTATCTCCTCAGGCTTCAATGCACCGGGTAAATCCTGCTTGTTTGCCACGATAACATAAGGCAGCCCGCAGGATTTTGCAATTTCAAGCATCTGCTCTGCACGGGCGAAATCACCCGGCTTTGTTGAGTCAACAACAAGGAAAAAACCCATTGCTTCCCCGCAAATGAGTTTTATTACAGGGTCAAAACGCTTCTGTCCCGGTGTTCCGAATATATCAGCACTGAAACCCTTGTATTCGACATGACCGTGGTCCAGTGCTATTGTCGTGCCGAGCCTGTCAACAGAAATCGCCCGGTTTGAAAGTGAGTGTACAAACGTGGTTTTTCCTGCATTGAACGGACCTGTAACAACGATTTTAGGTATGAATATTTTGATACCACCGGGTCGGAATACCCTGAAAAGCATGGATTTATCGGTTTCCTCTGCCCAGCTGGCTTTAAAGATGCTGAAGTACTGCCCGAAAATTACACGTTCTGCTATCCCCCCTATTGAAATAACAGCATCGAAAATATCGTTTTTAATTATTTTAAGCGTTTGTTCCGAATACGGCCATGCAGTAAAATTATAAACAATAACATGGTCGTAAAGCATCGCAATCTTATTCCAGGACCTGACAGCTTCGATTGTTTCCTTTTCACCACATAAGTCCATTATCGTTGAAAGTGAACCGAATAATATCGTGCTTGGTTGAGATTCCTGCATCAACGTAATCATTATTTCATTTAAATTTTCTATGTTATCAGGATCTGACACGGTATACTTTTCATCTGATGGTGCACCTATTAATGAGTTGTATGCATCAACAAAAGTTAAATTCTCCTTAAACCCCTCAACGTTCCACCCGAAATCCCTGAAAACCTCCCTGGTAACTCCCGGACTGGTACTCGATGCTATATAAACACCGTTTCCGCCTTTTTTAAGGGTTGTAAAAATTGTTTGCAAACCGAAAATTTCACCCTCCACGCCTGGCTGGATATAATAAACAAGGCTTTTTCCTTTAGGTATTTCCCCGCCAAGCAGCTCATCCAGTCTGGGAATGCCGGTTTTTACCATACTACTTCTCCCCCAGTATCTTGATCCGGGCACCATCAATTTCAAATTCAAACCATGGCGTGGGTTTTGATGACAGACCAACGACCCTTATAAAATTAGAGTCGTTTTCAATTTTTACTTCAATCAAACCATCAAAAAGCTGTTTTAAAGTAATAATATCCTTTTCATCATGCATGCCGTCTTCAACTAAAAATAACCCCATTGCTCCCGCAGCTTTTATCCTTCCTGTAAAAACATGGAGAAACCTGAAAACCGTCTGGATGTTGGAGTACATCATTAACGTGGATAACGAATCGACATGGAGCTGGATTTCTGCGATTTTCTTTTTTATAAAGAAATCTTCGAAAAACTGGCTGATTTTCACACCTATTCCTGTTAAATCCACAGGACTGTTTGCAATTTTAATATTTTCAGTCTCAACTGCTTCTTTTCCAATGGTTTTGGTGATACAGTCGATAATACCAATTTTTGAATCAGGCAGGGACATGTTGTTTTCATTGAACCATTCCAAAATTTGTGATGCGGGGTTCCGGGTTGTTACTTTAATAACCGCATTACCGTTTTTAACTGCACCGTTATACATTATATTATTAAGGATAGTTTCCTTTCCACTCATCGGAGGACCGATAAGCATAATATTCGAGCCTTTTTTAATACTACCTGTGATGCTGTCAAGCTCCTTGATACCAAGCATAAAATCATTCATTGTATAACCTTTTCATAAATATTGACATAAAGATGTTCGTGTATATAAACTACTACAATATATTAAAGTGCCGTTGTTGAATATTTTCGATGATTCCAGTCATGAGTTTAACTGGTAAAAATACCACCTCCGGACAAGCATTATTTACACAACAGGATATTACCAGTTGCCAAAAAAGTTAGCACTCAAAAAACAAAGTAAACAAAAGCGCAAACCAAAATTATTTTTCAAGGATGGCAAAGCGCTGACGCAATAACCGGTGCCACGCTGGCGACGCTTACACCCTTATCAATGGTATCTGTTGCAATAATACCCTTCACACCCGATTTAAACAGTTTAATTACGGCATTATTTGCCAGGACAGGATGGACACATGCCACAAATACTCCACTGGCACCCTGCTCCCCCAGCAATGAAATAGCCTCTGCCATAGTTCCCCCGGTTGATATCAGGTCGTCGATTATAATCACGTCCCTGCCCTTCACATCAACATTTTTCGGGCTTATGGTCACGGATTCCCCGCTCAAGCGTGTCTTTTCAAGGAAATCATAATCAATCCCGAGGGAAACCGATGCATTCCTGGCAAGAGGAGTTGCACTTATATCAGGAGCAACAATAAGGGGATTCTCAAATTCCATATTCTTGATATACCTCCCGATAACAGGCGTTGCGTCAAGGTTCACAGCTCTTGCATCAAAATAATCCAGGATGCTTTCCTCATGGATATTGACCGTATAGACGTTATCAGCTTTTATTGCTCCTGCCATTGCACGGGCGCTTATCGGCTCACCACTCTTAAACCTCTTATCCTGGCGGGCATACCCCATATAAGGAATTACAACATTAATATTCGATGCTTCATAGCAGGCATCAATAAGCTGGAGCAAAGCAACAAAATCCGAATCAGACACCGTGCTCTGGATAATGGTGACAATGCCAGGATCTTCAAAACCATCAAGGATTCGCGTATACAATTCCCCGTCAGGAAACTTCTTGAATTCAGTGACCAGAAGGTTGCCACCCATTTCTTCAGAAACTCTTCCTGCAAGCAATTGTGATGCCGGTCCGGCAATAATATTCAATATGATTCCTCACTCCTGTAATAGAGAACCGGAATATAAAGAAGTATTGTTTTTCCCCCTTCCATGGATTTTAATGCACTGTTATTTTGTTTATAATGTAATGTATTATCGTTATATTTATGTACTTGAGTATCTATTTTAAAACGCTGTGGACATAGAAAGTTTAATTGTTGTCTGCATGATGAGACCTGAATAAACCATGGTCTTTATAATTTATGCATATAACAGATATGCCAAAAAATATAATACAACGGATTAATTATACTTAAACAAATCTCTGGAGAATGGAGCATGACTACATTTATTGAAATTAAAAATCTTCGTGTTGGCTTTGACGGCGTTGATGTTCTAAAGAATATAAACTTTGATATTAAAGAAGGAGAAATTGTAGGCATCCTTGGAAAAAGCAGTGCCGGAAAGTCAATACTTATGCACGTTTTAAGGGGTGTGGAATCTTTTGAGGATATATCAGGGAGTGTTATATACCATCTTTCACAGTGTAAAAACTGCGGATTTATCGACCTGCCAGGAAAGGCTGGTAAAGAATGCCTGAAATGCGATGAGAAATACGAAAAAATCGAGGTCGATTTTGTAAAATTGCCGCTTCATGACCCGCTCAGGAAGAGTATCACAAGACGAATCGCCATCATGCTCCAGAGAACTTTTGCCCTTTATGGTGATGAAAGGGTTATCGTAAATGTCATGAATGCCCTTGAAGAGATTGGCGAAATGGGGCCTGATGCCATAAACAAGGCTGCGGATTTGCTTGACCAGGTAAATCTGTCAAACAGGATGATGCATGTTGCAAGGGAACTGTCAGGCGGTGAGAAACAGCGTGTCGTACTTGCAAGACAACTTGTGAAAAACCCGATTTTGCTGCTCGCTGATGAACCTACCGGAACCCTTGACCCCAAGACAGCCGAACTTGTCCATGAAAGCATAATAGAAGCTACAAAAAATTTTAATATGTCCCTTATTATCACATCACACTGGCCTGGGGTGATTGAGGAACTTTCGGACAGGGCTTTATGGCTCGATGAAGGGGAAATCCTTAAGATAGGAGACCCGTCGGAAGTTGCCCGTGAGTTCATGAAAGAGGTGGGTGACCTTGAGGAACAGACAAAAGTGGAAATCGGGAACCCCATTATCCGGGCACGTAACCTGAAAATGACATATTTCTCACTTGACAGGGGTATTGTCAGGGCAGTAAATGACATAAGCTTTGAAGTAAACGAAGGTGAGATTTTCGGTTTGATAGGTGTAAGCGGAGCCGGGAAAACCACAACTTCTAAAATAATATCCGGTTTACTTAAACCGACTTCTGGAGAAATTGATGTCAGGATAGGGGATGAATGGATAGATATGACACAGCTCGGTTCGGAAAATAAAGGCCGGGCTACAAAATATATAGGGATTCTTCATCAGGAATACAGCCTTTACCCGCACAGGAACGTGATTGATAACCTCACAGAAGCTATCGGTCTTGACCTGCCTTTTGAACTGGGCGAGAGAAAAGCAATTAATACCCTGGTAACTGCGGGTTTTACGGAGAAAAAAGCAGATGATATACTTACCAAGATGCCTGATGAATTAAGTGAAGGTGAGCGACACAGGGTTGCCATGGCCCAGGTACTTATAAAAGAACCAAGGATACTTGTATTTGATGAACCAACAGGGACAATGGATCCTGTAACGAAGATAGAAGTATCCAGGTCTATTCTCCATGCAAGAAAAGAACTTGGTGAAACATTTGTCATTGTTTCCCATGATATGGACTTTGTTGCCCAGGTTTGTGACAGGGCTGCCTTGATGCGTCTTGGAAAGATTGTAGATATCGGGGAAACCGATGCTGTTTTATCAAAACTTTCCCATAAGGAACGGGAAGAAACCCTTGAAGGAATAGTTAAAGAACTTTAGGCTGCATAATAAATTCATAGAGGTCGCGTGATATCAATAGAGGTTAATGAGAAGAAATTGGATGTTAATGACGGTTCAACCCTGAAAGATGCCATTGAACAGAGTTTGGCTTATTATATTCCAGGTACTACAATAGGCATACTGAAAGCCGGCACAACAAAGGAAGAAGCAACTCCCGAGTATAAAATATTCACCAGTAAAGGCGAATTCAGTATTGAACTGAAAGGGGATTTAAGCCTCTGGAATAAATACAGTCCTGGTTTTACAAATGTAAAAGCGCACTGGGAAACTAATAATTCTATTGCTTTCGGACCTTTTGAAACGGATGTCAGCCCGCAACGGATCGAGCAGAAATTCAACCGGTATGATGTCTTTTTAGGGACAGGCGGGTATGATGCTAAAAACACGTATTTAATGTTTTCAAAAAACAGGCATGTTTCTGATTACGGGTGTCCTGCTAACTGTGTTGTGGGTATGGTTATAAGCGGTAAACAAACACTCACAAAACTAAGGCAGGGCGACACGATACTAAAAATCGAACCTGTCATTAAATGGGAAACCCTTGTTGATAAGTTAACGACAGATGACCTTAATACAAAACTTGAAGACGGGATGAAAATATTCACTTATTTTAATGTGGACCTGTTCGATGAAGCACCTGAAGGCGCCGAGCATTTCCTCGGACTTATAAGGAGGAATGTATTTAATGTCGATGCGTTCACAAACTCATTCATAGCTGATGACTCACTGCACGGGGAGACGTGCCCGTATGAACACTGGGAAGCCCGTTCCGAAGGTTCTGTTGTGGTACGGACAGCCGGAGCAGGGTTCGGGCGGACCTTTATTTATAAAGAAGACAGGACTTCAAGTGCGGTACACAGTGTTATAGGTCTTGTTTCGAAAGGCATTGAGCTTGTAAAGATAGCTGAAAAGGGCAGCAAAATCGCGCTTACATCAAATCCAAAACGTATTTTGCTTATAGGAATGGGGTTCGATGAGGCTGAAAAACTGCTTGGTGAGCGTGGAATCAGGCTTGAAAAGAAAGGTTACACCGGGGATGATGCCGTTATCGTTGAACAGCAGCCAGATACCACAATAGAAATGATAAAAGGCGGTGTTGTTAACGGAACTGGCGTTAAATCCGACCATATTATCAATGTCGAGTTTTATGACGGGCTTGCTCCCAAAACCCTTGATTTCCTGAGACATTCCCTGCGGCTGAAAGACAGACCGCTTGGTCCGCTTCCTGTCTTTTTTACGTATGAGAACACTTTCCTTTTCAGAACCCAAAAAGGAGCGGAGTCCTACAAGGAAATCATTCCTGAAAATACACCGAAAACAAAAGTTTTAGCCGGGGATATCGGGGTAACTAACCAGGCAGCAAAGAGGTACGGTATGGTAGGTGTCAGGCTTGTTGATGATGATAAGTACGGTCCTTCCGGGGAAAAATTCGAGTGCACGAATATTATAGGAAAAGTTCTTGAACCCGAACGCCTCAGGGATGTGAAAGAAGGGGATACTATTTACATAAGGGAGGTTTCGTGATGGATACCATAACAAAAATGCTGGTCATTAACTCCACAACCGTGCTGCCAAGTGATGTTGTTATCAAACTTTACGAGTCTGATGCGGACGTTTCCATCAAGGAAACGTGTTTCGGGGTTATGGTAACAGGGGAGCGCAGGATAGTTAACGAGGTACTTAATAAAATCCGCAGGATGGACCCTTACGGGATCTTCATTAAAGAGCGTGGCCTTACTCCGGGGGAACAGTTCAGGTGCAGGGCGACAAGACGGGGCGGTGCAAGACCGGGATTCCATAATCTTGAGATGGAAGATAAACTATTACCGCATATCGGTTCAGCATTAAGGGCGCTTGATAAGGGTGAAATCCCTGAAAAAAAGAAGAAAACTAAAAAACTTGACGTGGATAAATTGAAGGAAATTATAATACAGGAAACAGAGGTATAATCATGAAAGTATTTATTTACCCGACAAACAGTCTCATCCTTTCAGACCTTGTTGAACGGTTCGGTCACGAGCCCCTTGCCATTATGCAGGAAATCGGGAAAAAAGTCAGGACACCGGGACTTGATTCACCACCCATTAACATAACTCCCGAGGACCCGAAATTCGGATTGAAATACGCAGCCGTCGAAGTTCCGTCCGGCGTGAGGGGGAGAATGTCATTGTTTGATTCTTTGATTGCAGATGCAGAGGCAGCCATTGTTGTGCGCGACCCTGTGATTTCGTTCGGATGCATGGGGTGTGCAAGGACAAACGAACTTGTGAATTTTTTAGTAAGGGCAAAAAAAATCCCGATGCTTGAAGTGGATTACCCTGAAAGTGAAGAAGAGGCAAAGGAATTCGTGTATAAGATATCAGGGTTCCTGAAATCACTTGGTTCGAGGGCAGGGGAGGAAGAAGCATGAATTCCACCGGAAACCTTGTCAGGATTGCCCAGCTTTCATGCGGGGCGGAATACAGCGGGATACAGGCTGAAATCGATTCGGCAGTGAAACAGGTAAATGCTGTTATGGTTTATCCCGAAGTTGATATTGAGGATATCGAAAACATCGAGGAAGAGTTCGGGCTCAAGGTTGCAAGCGCTGACCTGAAACTCATGATGGCGCGCGCAAAATCAATCGTAACAGGAAAAGTGAAGGTAGATGCTGTTTTCGTTGCAACATGTTTCAGGTGCGCTGAGGCTGCCATTGTCCGGAGCGAGGTTCGAAGGTACTTAAATGAAAAAACAGGAATACCTGTTATCAGTTACTCATTCACGGAAAGAACAACAGCGGGAACGCTGCTTACCAGAATGGAAGCACTGACCACCACTGCCCGGCGAAAGAGTCTTCTTGCCAGGGAGGAACAGACCGGTCTGACCGCGGGCATAGATTCGGGTTCCACAACAACTAAATCCGTGGTTATGAAAGATAACAGGATAATCGGCAAGGGCTGGGTACCCACAATAAAAGTGCTTGAGAGTGCAGAGGAAGCTTTTAATAATGCCCTTGAAGAAGCCGGGGTCAAGCGCGAAGATATACAGGCTATCGGGACAACCGGGTATGGCAGGTTCCTGGTGGGTGAACATTTCAATGCAGACCTTATACAGGAAGAGATTACGGTCAATTCAAAAGGTGCCGTGTATCTTGCCGGCAAACAGAAGGGAAGTGCTACTGTTCTTGATATAGGTGGCATGGATAACAAGGCAATATCAGTGCAGGATGGTATTCCCGGAATGTTCACGATGGGCGGCATATGTGCCGGCGCATCAGGCAGGTTCCTTGAAATGACAGCAAAAAGGCTTGGCGTGAAAATCGATGAACTCGGGAAACTTGCACTGAAGGGTAATTACCAGAATGTCCAGATGAACAGTTATTGTATCGTTTTCGGGATACAATCGCTTGTTAATTCACTTGCGGCAGGCAGTACACCTGAAGACGTGGCAGCAGCAGCATGCCATAGTGTTGCAGAGCAGTTATTTGAACAGCAGCTTCAGGAAATTGATGTGAAAGAACCCGTGCTGATGGTCGGGGGTACGTCCCTGATTGAAGGACTTCCGAAAGCTGTGAGCGAACTGCTGAAAGTCAAGGTCATCGTACCGGATAATGCCCAGTACATCGGAGCGGTTGGTTCGGCTTTGCTGGCTTCCGGGTTCATTTTAAAATAATGAGGTAAGATGGAACCACTTGAGACAATTTCAGTTGAGTCCCCTGATATAGTGGGGGCAAAAACCACCGAGACCCTGATCAGGGATACGCTGGCAGACCTTTCACTGACACGTGTCATTAAAAGGTTAAAGGTTTATGTTGACCCGGTTGAGCCTGTTTTTATTTTTACCGCACTTTTGCGTCTTAGCTCCCCGCCTGTCAGGATAAAGGATTTTTCCAGGGTCGAAATGACAGATATAGAAAAGGATGAAGTGAAACTCGAGTTGCTTAAAGAGACACATGTCGTAAAGCTTCTCAATAAACTATGGGACAGGTACGGGAAAGCCAATATTGACCAGCCCGATAAAAAAGTAATTCTTATACAGACCCCTGAACCTGATAAGGAAGTGGAGCTCCTCAAAGAGCTTATTATCGAAGAACCGCAGCAGGAAGTCCTTGACCGCCTGATTGATGCGGTAGCTCTTCGTATCATCCCTGAAGGATTCAGGGTGCGAAAACACGAGCTTACAAAATCACATATCGTGTTCGTTGCATCAGAGGATACACTTAAACCTGAATGGATTGAGAGGGGACAGGAAATGCTAAAATCACTCAGGAGAGAAGAATTACATGCTTGAACCTGTAATGTATGTGGGGGGTGTATTCAAGCACAACCAGATAGAGGAGCTTGTGGAAGACCTGGGCGGCTATATCCTGCAGAAGAATGTAATGCAGACAGAAGTTGTGCTCTTGATGCTTGTCCCGATAAATGATATGGATGTGGTGGAGGAGAAAGCCAGGGTGCTTCTCGGCAAGATTACAAGAGCGCCACTTTCAGGGTCTGAAATCGCAACTGTTGCGCCGACACTTGCATACCATCACCTCCCCCACCTTGACTGCGATGTGGCAGAGTTCCTGAGGAAAAAAGGCGCAAAAACGAATATGGTCGGACTGGCTCGTGGAGTTGGTAAAAGGATATGCCAGCTTACCGCTTTTGAACGCGACCTTATAAACGAGCATGATGTAGCGATGTTCATTCTCGGTAATTATGAACACTGTATAATTGAAAAATCGAAGAAACTTTACGAGGGAATTGATATACCGGTTATAGTACTTGGTGCGCCTGAACTCAAGAAAGAGGATGTCCCGAATGTGACTGCATATGTGGGCAGTTTCGGGAGGATACTGCACCAGATGCGTCATTCGGAAGAACTTAAGACACTTGACAGACTTGCGGAGGTGACTGGTAATGTACTTGATGATGTCAGGAAGGAAATTGCCAAGGACCCGCTTGCTATTGCTCCTGTACGTATCAAGAAGGAACTTGAGGAACAGATACCTGAACTGATTGACAGCCTGCATCCCCTTCCCATTACATTGCAGATGAAAGGGGTGCGTGTGAAACTTCCTTATGATGAGTACCATGAACGTATAGAGAATATAGAATTTGTGGAAGGGGTTAAGATGAAGGAAGTTGCAGATGTGCTGCCTTCAAAGATGCGAAACTTTATCCTTATTAAGGCACGTCCGAAATCAGAGACAGGGTTTTTGATTTGATTGTTTTTCAGGTAAAAAGAAATAATAAACTGCTTATAATATGGATTCCTGAAAGGTTGTTTC
>JACUTP010000212.1 GCA_014859785.1 Candidatus Methanoperedentaceae archaeon
AAAAGCCAGGGTCTTCCACATAATCAAATATGTCGTCTGTGCCATATTTCAGAATAAACACTAACGGCATATTTTCATACAAAGTATAAAATTATATCATTATCTGCTGGCTGAATCAATATAACCCAAAATCGGTGTTTATTGTAATTTCAAAACATCATTTCTTCCTGAAAACAACCGTGTCATTTTCCACACCCACTTCAATCGAATCCCCTTCAACGAACTCTTTATCAAGTATTTTCATTGCAAGAGGGTCAAGAATCTTATGCTGGATGGTTCTTTTAAGAGGTCTGGCGCCGTAAGAAGGGTCATAGCCTGTCCTTGCAATAAAATCCTTTGCGTTCCCTGTCAGGGAAAGAGTAATCTTCCTATCAGACAGGCGATTGCCCAGGTTCTTCAACTGTATGTCCACAATTTCCTTAATCTGCGCAAGTTTAAGCTGGTGGAAAATTATGATATCATCAAGCCTGTTAAGGAATTCTGGCTTGAACCGGGCGCGCACGGCTTCTGTCACCCTTTTCCTCATCTCCTCCTCGTTGTCCCTGAGTTCCACAATCCACTGGCTTCCGATATTTGACGTCAGTATTATCACCGTATTCTTGAAATCAACAGTGCGCCCGTGACCGTCAGTCAACCTTCCGTCATCAAGTATCTGGAGCAGGAGGTTAAAGACATCAGGATGCGCTTTTTCAACCTCGTCGAATAAAATCACGGAATACGGGCGCCGCCTCACAGCCTCCGTAAGCTGGCCCCCTTCCTCATACCCGATATACCCTGGAGGCGCACCGATAAGCCTTGCTACCGTGTGTTTTTCCATATATTCGCTCATATCAAGCCGTATCATTGCAGCCTCGTCATCGAACAGGAACTCGGCAAGAGCGCGTCCGAGTTCAGTTTTCCCGACACCGGTCGGTCCCAGGAACATGAATGAACCGGTAGGGCGGTTGGGGTCGGAAATTCCGGCTCGCCCTCTTCGAACAGCGTTTGCCACGGCTGTTACTGCTTCATCCTGCCCGACAACGCGCTGGCGGATGCGCTCTTCCATGTGCACGAGTTTTTGCATCTCTCCTTCAAGCATCTTGCTGACAGGGATATGCGTCCATTTGGATACTACCTCGGCAATATCCTCTTCGTCCACTTCTTCTTTTAGCATTTTCTGCTCTCTCTGGAGTTCAACAAGTCTCTTGTTCTCCTCTTCAAGCTGTTTCTGTAAGTTTATCAGCACGCCGTACCTGAGTTCTGAAGCTCTCGCAAGATCGCCCCCATGCTCTGCCTTTTCAGATTCCATCCTGGTTTTCTCAATATCACCTTTTATTTTCCTTATCTTCTGGATGGTCTCTTTCTCAAGCTGCCAGTGTGCTTTCATCTGGCTGCCCTGCTCTTTCAGGTCAGAGAGTTCCTTCTCGATTTTTAAAAGCCGCTCCTTTGAATCCTCATCCTTTTCCTTTTTTACTGCCTGCCGCTCAATCTCAAGCTGCCTTATCTTGCGCAAAACTGCATCAAGCTCTGACGGCATGCTGTCAATCTCAATCCTGAGTTTTGAGGCGGCTTCGTCAATCAGGTCAATGGCTTTATCTGGCAGGAACCTGTCAGTGATGTAGCGGTGGGACAGCGTTGCTGCTGCTATTATTGCAGCATCCTGTATCCTGACGCCGTGGTGCACTTCGTACTTCTCTTTCAGTCCGCGCAGGATGGATATTGTTTCATCCACGTCCGGCTCATCAATCAGTATGGTCTGGAAGCGCCGTTCAAGTGCGGCGTCCTTTTCGATATGCTTCCTGTACTCATCAAGCGTGGTCGCGCCGATAGCACGCAGTTCCCCGCGCGCCAGGGCTGGTTTTAAGAGGTTTGAGGCATCCATTGCGCCTTCTGCTGCTCCTGCACCCACAAGCGTGTGCAGTTCATCGATGAAAAGTATCACCTCACCCTCAGCATCCTGCACCTCTTTTATAACGGCTTTTAACCTTTCCTCGAACTCGCCCCTGAACTTGGCGCCTGCTACAAGAGCACCCATATCAAGAGCCACAACCTTTTTGTCTTTTATGATTTCAGGCACATCACCTGCGAATATCCGAAGGGCGAGTCCTTCTGCTATTGCTGTTTTCCCTACACCTGGTTCGCCTATCAGCACAGGGTTGTTTTTCGTTCTTCTTGATAGCACCTGGATAACGCGGCGTATCTCATCATCCCTGCCTATAACAGGGTCGAGTTTTCCCCTTGCTGCAAGTTCTGTCAGGTCGCGCCCGTATTTTTTAAGGGCTTGATATTTTTTTAGGTCTTGAAGTACTCTATATATCTCTTCTTTTGTAACACCATTTTCTCTCAATAGCTTTGAAGAAAAACCGTTCTTTTCAGTTACAATAGCAATTAAAAGATGGTCTGTATTCAAAAGTTCATCCTGAAGGATTTTCATTTCTTTAAATGCTTCAGTGACTACCTGATTCAACCTTGCTGATACGTAAACTTGACCTTCTCCCGCGCCCTCAATACGAGGTAATTTATTTATTTCATCTTCGAGTTGGCTTAATACCCATCCGATATTAACCTTGAGTTTTTGAAGGATTTGAAGAGCCAGACTTTCTTTCTGGTTTATCATAGAAATAAGTAGATGCTCTACTTCAATTTGCTGCTGTTTTTTGCTGATAACAAGATTCTGGGCACTTGCAAATGCTTCCTGCGCCTCCGATGTAAATTTATCAAATTCCATAATAATCTATATAGGTTATTGACGTTTTTAGATTAAAGATTTACTTATGATTCTAACTAAAGGTTGATTTATATGGGTACATGGGACAGACAAAAGGAGTGGAAAGAAAT
>JACUTP010000213.1 GCA_014859785.1 Candidatus Methanoperedentaceae archaeon
CTTTTGCCGGGTTAGAGTCAAGCAGTGAACGAAGCTTATCTTGCAGCCTGAATCCATGGTTTACAATGAACTTCTCTTGTCTGATTTCCTGCCGTCTTTCCTGATATGCCTTTTTCTGCTTGCGTGTTACCACTTCAAAACCGTATTGAGTTGGTTTCAGGTTACGTTCCTCTTCCTGCTCTATCCAGAAGGGGGCGTCTGATTCTGAGTCAAGGAACGGCGTCACAGAGTAGTCTTCTGCTCGTACAAAGTCTTCATCTTCGCGGTTATGTGAGAGTGCACGCTCTGGTATGTATATGGTGTCATGTATCTTTCTCAGGACTTTTCGTTTGATGAGGTCATGGTTGATATACCAGTATTCGCCGTTCGGGGTTGTTTTTGCATTGAGGATAAGGTCACGCTGTCCTTCGATTGTGAGTCTGGCGAATTCATCGTCTTCCCGCTCGATTGTTATGGTTTTATGACCTGTGATTGTTATTTCATAGTCTGTGACGGTAATGTCTGCCTTTTTTATCCATGCAAACCCGAGCTGGTTTGTGAGATAGTCCTTTATTCTTTGTTCGTAGCGGCGAGTGTTGGGGTCATCTATCCACTGGAAAGAAGTTGGCGCAGGAAAGTGCTTTTTCAAGTCCTTCCTGATTTGTATAAAGGTGTCACCGATTCTTATTGAGCCTTCGGGCGCAGGCTGTTTACCTGTACACAGGTCTTCCATTCCTCCGCACCTTAGATTGCAGGACTGGACTGTTCCGCAGCCGCGGCATGTTACTGGTATGTTTATTCCGAGTACTGTTCTGGAAGGAAATGTTGTATTGAGATGACCTTCCATGACGTCGTCTTGTTGGTTTATATTCATCTGGAAACCTCCATTACTTTTGAAACCTGTGCTTGTAATTAAAAAAGCGCAGGGCATCACGCATGATGTGCCCTGCCTGAGATTCACCAATTATATGGATTGAATTCACTTGGTTTGATGTACATGATTCTCGCCAGTTTTTGGTCTAACAGTTGCTTGTTCAGGTTAGCGCCGCCTACCAGTATTACCGCCAGGGTCCGGTCGTACTTATCCAGCGGTCTTGTATCGTCTACGTCTATGCAAACTGTCTTTCCAAGTATCATCTGTTCTGTGAAGTTCTTTGCTTCCAAACTGCCTGGTTCCCCGAGTTCAGGTGTGTTTATGCCTGTGAATCTTATTCGTTCGTAGGCGTCTGTCTTTACAGTATCCCCGTCCAGGACTTCAATGATAGTGACTGTGCGTTCACAGTTGAATCCGTCAATTATTAGTTCTGCGCCCGATGGTTCTGTGTATGCGCCGTATGCTGCAAACGCCATGATAATTGCTATGTAGAAAAGGTGGGAGATAGTCATTGTTTAGACCCCGGATTAACAATGATTAGCGTGCGCCCGACCGATTCCGCATATCGAACACAATTAGCAGTACCGCCGCGCTGTCCTGTATAGTATGCAACAGTCAGGTCAGCCATATCAACCATACGTTCATTGCGAAGCTGGTACACGTGGGTGCTGTAAGACGGTGCAACAATCGAAAGAGAAGCCGCACAATCAATTGACTTATGCAGGAAAGCACGCTGCGCCGCAGACCAGAATTTAGTCATAACATCCGGCGGGAATGGTAATACAAGATGGAAGGGAATGCCATTGTCAATAGCAAACCTTGCAGCAGCAGAATCTGCACCGATTGCGCCGCCTACTATCCATTCAGCGTCAGGGTATTGTCCACGAAGCGATACAAGATGACTCTTGATTGAATCATAAGTCACCCAGCGATGTCCAGTAAAACTTATTTTCATATTGAAACCTCTATTCTTACTGACACCCATACTGCTAATTAAAAGAGCACAGGGCATCACGCATGACTGCCCTGCTGGATTGTATTCAGATTATCCATTAAATAATACAGCAAAAAAAAGGAATGGGCTAACCCCACATCTTATTTATCAACTCCAATAATAAAAACCTGTGGCAGTGCCCTTCCTTTTCAAAGCAAACAAGATACACATCCCTTGTCCTGGATAATTCCCATAGCTCATGCATTTCAACCCTGCAAGCTTCATTATCCATTTCTTCAAGGAACCTCTTTTTGTAGCCATTCCAGTCAATCTTTCCGTTCTTATAATCATTGAGCAAATTCCACGAAGGACTCAACACATGCTTCTTGCTTCTTGTAACTTCAACCACAATAGAATCCCGCGGAAGATTTCTTACATTTCCAAGATATGTTTCTTTTAACATTTTAAAACCTCTGACACCCATACTATTATTTAAAAAAACACAGGGCATCACGCATGATTGCCCTGTTGAATCGTATCCCGAAGGGCGCCGGATGGTAGAGATGTTTTGCAACTCAATCTTCATCTTCAAGCATCAGGGTGATTACCGGCTCATGATTATCACCTGGACTGATTACGGCTGTGAGTTTCACCACATGCGGTTTGAATGATTCGCTGTTTTCCATCAGGAAACTGACGCTGTAGAGTAGTTTAGAGCACCCTCCCGGGACACCGCGCCCAGCAGTGGCAAACAGGTACAGGACATCCCACAGCCTTCCTTGTATGGATTGCCCCATTTCTGTGAGTTTTTTTGTAGGTTCGATGTAGTTCCACAGCGCTTCGGTGACTGCTACCGGGTATTTTATACCCGCCTCTTTCGCAGTTTCTGTCACGTCTACCAGTACACCGTCTTTGAGTGCCTGTTCCCTGGAATACGCATAGATTACTTTCCCGAATAAAGCCTCTTCTTGATTACCGTTCATTTCTTCCTCCTGTAACCCTTCAATGGTTGTGTTCCTCATC
>JACUTP010000023.1 GCA_014859785.1 Candidatus Methanoperedentaceae archaeon
GACTCCATCCAGGCAAATGGTAATGATATTACCACACTATCGGTCATAGCCCATGATTTTGCAAACGTGAGCGCAATCAGCAGTGTCACAGTGAACCTCTCCGTCCTCGGAGGGAACACATCCGTGCTTGAGAACAACAGCGGAATATGGCAGACCACAGCCAATGCAACTGTAGAGGGTCTTAACGGTTCACTTGTCAGGATTCCCTTAAACGTAACTGATGCACGGAACAACAGCAACACGTCAGTATTTATCCGTCTTGGAATTAAAGCACAGGTTAATACTGAAACATCAGCAGGCAACCGCACGGATTTCAATTTTACGGTTGATTCGTCCGCTTTTAATGCCTCAGTTACTATCCCCGCAGCCACAAACCTGACCGGAAGCCTGCTTGCTGCACCTGTGGAAATCCCTGCACCAAACGGCTTAAAATCCACAGGGTTTGCCCTTAATCTCTCAAACCTGACATTCAATAAATCCATCAAACTTGAAATGGAATACAATTCAAGTTACTTTAACGACCAAACAAACCTCTCAAAACTCAGGCTGTGGAACTACAACAGTACAGCAGGAAAATGGGAAATTACGGAAAATTCCAGTGTGGACACGGCAAACAGCACGGTTTCAGGCAACACGAGCCACTTTTCAGTATTCGCACCAATGGCAGATACCACTTCACCAGATATAACAGATGTAGCCTCTTCTTCTATAACGTCAACCAGCGCCGCAATAACATGGAACACAGACGAGGCTTCAACGAGTCTTGTGGAATACGGGACATCAAGCGGCGCATATACTTTTAACCGAAGCAGCACATCCTTCGTGACAGGACACAGCATGTCCCTTACAGGGCTGTCAGCATCAACAACATACCATTATGTAGTAAACAGCACCGACCAGAGTGGAAACAGTGCCGAAAGCACGGAAAAAACCTTCACTACATCTTCAGCTGGCGGGGGTACGGTTTCAGGAGGAGGTGGAGGCGGCGGGGGCGGAGGAGCCTCCGGTGAACCTTTCTCAAATATTGAGGTAAAAGAGAAATATGACCTTCATATCTTCAGGGATAAGGTCACATCATACATGTTCACCAGTACAGCCAATCCTGTCATGTTTGTAAATATCACAGGCAATGTCAATGCCGGGGAAATAACCACTTCAGTTGAAGCCCTCCGGAATACATCAAGCCTTGTTAATAAACCCGCACCCGGCACAGTATATAAGAACGTGAATATATGGGTCGGGACATCGGGATTTGCCAATCCCCGTAATATCAAGGAAGCTGTTATAAAATTCCGGGTGGAAAATACCTGGCTTACAACACACGGTTTTTCACCCGGAGATGTTGTTATGTACAGGTGGGACGGCAGTGAATGGAACAAACTTGAAACCCATACCGCAGGAGTGATTGGTTCAGGTATGGTATTCGAGGCAAGAACATTTGAATTTTCCCCGTTTGCCATCTCAGCAACAGGACAAGCACGCTCTACAGCGCCTGGTGTTGATGATATAATAAACGTATTATCTGCCAGCCCTGAAAATTACAGTACCCCTGACGCCACGCAAAGAAGATGGCTCCCGGGATTTACCGCAGCAGCAGCTTTGCTGGTATTTGCAATAATCTTTATAATAACACGAAAAATAAAATAAGAAACAATTATTACTACATCCGCTTTTTAAGGGGCGAGGTATTACTATTGAACGTCACAGCATTTACAGTACTGGATATCCCATTGATTAAACCAGGGGATGACCTTGCCGGAATCATACATGAGAACGCCGACCTTGAGGAACGCGACATAATTGCCATCTCATCAACCATCGTATCCAAGTCCGAAAACAGGATTATCTCACTTAATAATATTGACGTCACGGGAAAAGCGCAAAACATTGCAAAAAATAACGGTTCTGACCCGCGATTTGTGCAGGCTGCCCTGAATGAAAGTACCGAAATACTGCTTGAATCCCCCTTTCTTCTTGTCCGTATAAAAAACGGCAGTATCTGTGTAAACGCAGGAATTGACAGGTCAAATGTTGAGGGGAAAGATAACATCCTCCTGCTTCCTGAAAAACCGGACAGGAGCGCACGGGAAATAAAAGACAGGTTTTTTGAACTCACAGGCTATAAAGTGAGTGTTGTCATCATTGATACAAACGGCAGGGCATTCAGGTGCGGGCAAACCGGCGCTGCTGTCGGGATTGCTGGAATAAAACCAACTGTTGACTGGCGTGGGACACATGACCTGTTCGGGAACGTGCTTGAAGTAAAAAACGAAGCAGTGGTAGATGAGATTGCGGGATTCGCCAATGTCCTGATGGGCGAGGGAAACGGCGGCACTCCTGTTGCAATAATCCGCGGGCTTGATCTTTACAGTGAAAAAGGCAGCATGAAAGACATAAACCGTCCTGGACACGAAGACGTTATACGCGAAGCAATTCTCAAATCTCGGTCAGTTTAAACTGCCTGGTATCCTTTTTAACACCAAAGAGCTCCCGCGCAGCCTTTTCCACTTTCTCCCTGTATTCCGGAGGCGTGAATACACCGAGGCGCCAGTTATCCATCTGCGCTTTTTCAAGGGTCGCAACAAGGCTTGATGCCCTGTCAATAGCAACCATGCCCCCGTTAACAAGAACACCTGCTTTCATCTCTGGTATCTCGGGTTTCCCTGGAATGTCAACAATAACATACCCTGGCACAACACCCGCATTTTCCGCAATCTCAAGCTCAACCCGTTTAAGGTTTTTCCTGTGTTTCATAACGTCGGAATCCAGCGAATCAAAACCAGTATAAAGTGCGCGTTTAAACAGCCGCCTCTCATCAAGCCGTTTTGCAATTTCAGCAGGATACCCTCCTGAGTGCCTCATCTCGTTCATGAAAGTCACATCATCCATCCTGTAAAACTCGTGTATATCCATGTCCCTGTTTTCTATCATGTATGCAGCCGCATGGGTGCACATGGATTCTGCAATCCTGCTAACATGATGGAAATAAACCGTTGGGTGCATCAGGAACCGCGAGACAAGCAGGGACTCAGCCGCCTGCAAACCCCCGATGTTCAGGACAAGCTTGTTCTCATTAAACCGCATCTCGTGTATGAGCCTGACATGGTCGATAAGTCCGAAAGCAACACCTGTATAATGTGCATCCCGCACAAGGTAATCCATCCTGTCAACATCAATTTCGCTGTTAATAATCTGCCCCTCGTATGTTTCTCCCCTGACATGTTTCGCAACAGACGATGGCGACATTGAGAAGTCACTGAGCACGTCCGACAACTCACCTTTCCTTAACAGTTCATCCACGTTATCGTGGCTCTTTCTTGTGTACTGTGTGATGAGTTCTTCTGTGGCATGCGAAAACGGACCATGACCGATATCATGCAGCAGCCCGGCAGCCAGAAGCTCGTTCCTTTTGTGCTCATCCACCTGGTTAACAAGATGCCCGGTCAGGTGATACACACCAAGGGAATGCTCGAATCTCGTATGGTTGGCACCCGGATAAACAAGGTTGGAAAAACCAAGCTGCCTGACTCTCCTCAGCCTCTGGACTTCTGGCGTGTCAACCAGCTTTAGCGCAAGCTCATCAAGTTCGATGTAATCATGGATTGGGTCACGTATTACTTTCATGGAAAGTCTCTTTATAAATCCATAAAGAGATATATAGTATAAGAAACTATCCTGTGCATATGGTTTCTATCGATATCGGGTGGGTGATGATTATCGCCGGTATTGGACTTCTGGTAATAGAGGCATCCCAGCCCGGTTTTTTTGTAGCAGTCCCCGGGACTACACTTATTGTACTTGGTGCGGTAACACTTCTCATCCCGGAATTCGCAAAGGAGTGGGCTGCCGTAATAATCGTGGTTACCGCCCTGGTTTCCAGCATCGGGACAGTAATGATGTACCGGAAAATCGCACCAGGCCACAAGCCCCTATCCACGAGCAGGGATATACTTGAAGGTAAAACCGGAATCGTTGTAAGGGCAGTAACACCTGGTTCAATTTCGGGAAAGGTGAAAATAGACACCGGGATATGGAGCGCTACAGCCGATACTGAGATACCCGAAGGTAAAAGGGTAACCGTTATAAGTTCTGAAGGAGTTCATGTAAAAGTAAAGGAGATATAAAATGCCAGTTGATATGTTAATAGCAATATTCTTTGTTGTAGCGATATTAATCCTGTTCATCTCGGGGATTGCGATTATTCAGCCCTATGAGCAGGCATTGTGGATAGTTCTCGGACAGTATAAAAAAAGGCTGAACCCGGGTTTTAACTGGGTATACCCGCTGATAAGCGATGTCGTTAAGCTTGACCTGAGGACACAGGTACTTGACGTCCCGAGACAGGAAGTTATTACGAAGGACAATTCCCCGACAAACGTGGATGCAATTGTATATATCAGGGTAGTTGACCCTGAAAAATCATATTTTGAGGTAGTGAATTACCATGTTGCTACCGTATCCCTTGCCCAGACAACCCTGCGAAGTGTTGTGGGTGACATGGAGCTTGATGAAATTCTCTACAACCGCGATTTCATTAACACAAAACTTCGTGATATCCTTGACAAAGCCACAGATGCATGGGGTGTCAAGGTGGAAGCTGTCGAAATCAGGGAGGTTGAACCTGTCGGTACAGTAAAAGCTGCCATGGAAGAGCAGACCTCTGCAGAGAGGAAACGAAGGGCTGCCATCCTGCTCGCGGACGGTCAGAAAAAAGCCGCAATCCTCCAGGCTGAAGGTTCCAAGCAGGCACAAATCCTGAATGCTGAAGGTCTTCGCCAGTCAAAGATACTTGAAGCTGAAGGCGAAAGGGTCTCACAAATCCTGAGGTCACAGGGTGAAGCACAGGGGCTTCGCATTCTCTCTGTGGGTGCTGTGCCCCTGGATAAGAAAGCGCTGACTGTTCTTACTATGGATATGATGAAAAAAGTGGCTGACGGGCAATCCACGAAGATTATATTCCCGATGGAGATTTCAAAGATGCTTGACCAGGCAGCAAAATACCTTGGTGCTTCTGATATGGTGCCTGAGATCGGTGAAGCAATGGATACGGAAAAACTTGTAGGTACTGCCGAGGACGTGCTTGGTAAAATCCCGAATCCCGAAGAACTGAGGCGCGAGCTTGAGACCATTGAAAAAGACCTAGTGCGTGAAACGCTGGAAAGCCTGAAACATGCTGAGAAAATCAAGGGTGAAAGAATGGGTGACACTGAAGAAATAACAAAAGAGGAGTGAACTCTTAGCAAAAATTCAGATGGAGCTTGAAATAAGGGAAGCTGTAAGTTCCGATATCAGGGACATTAAAAGGCTTCTCTCGTTTTATTTTCTTGATACGGAAAGCGTTGAAAAAAACCTGCACGGTTTTATTGTTGCTGTCCTCAACTGGGAAACGGTGGGATGTGCCGGGTTATATGCAAATATTGAACTTGGTGCTATTGCCGTCCTTCCTGTGCACCGGAATAAAGGAATCGGTTCTAAACTTGTGGATTCTGTTCTTGAACGTGCTGCATGCCCTGGCGGTATTCTTTACCTTCGAACCACAGTACCTTCTTTTTTTGAGAAAAAGGGATTTACAAGACTTCAAAATGCAGAGAAAAAAAACATCTGGAAAGACTGTATGACCTGTGATAAATTTGATAATTGCAGGCAGACACCCATGAATATCAACCTTTAATATTATTTTAATTTCAACGATTAAATATTATATATCTAATCTGTTATCAACAAGAATATGGTTGAAGGCATCACATTGGTAGTATAAAGGATGTGGTCGGGTGAAAGTAAATATAATATGCATTGAAAGGGAGAAGGCAAAGAAAATTAACGAGATTTTAAAAGCAGAAAAAGAATTCAAGGAAGAACAACAAAGAAATAAACAATAGAAGTTTTTTTTATAGATAATTATATTAACCGATAGGATAACTGATAATATAATTAAGGGTGTGAGCAATTGTTCAGGAGATTTTTAGAATCCTATATAACCGTCTGTAATAATATCGTTACCGAATCTGCAAATTCCGTTTTAATGTTCGATGCGGGTGAACAGGCTGCCATTAACCTTAAAACCTCAAGCCTGGAAGACATTAACAGGGAATTCGAAAATACTGGTATTACAGTAACAGTCGAGATTTCAGAAAAAAAGGTCATATACCATGTGAAAGGTTTGACATTCCATGGTAATAAATGCACATTCTGTGATATATTGAGAGGTTTTTTCGGGGGAATGGCACGGAAACACCTGGATTCAAGGTATTATTGCAGGAAGGGAGCAGAGTGTATTATAGAAGGAAAACAGGAATGTACTTTTGTGGCGGAGCTGATAGAATAAATGGATTTATTAACCTTAACCTGTATCGCACCTGAAAAAAATACCGGATTTTCAACATTTTGAAAACCATTTGAGGGTGTCAAATGACAAAGGAATTGACTGTTACTCTAAGCGACATCGAATACGAGATTCTTAAAAATATAAAAGTCGTTGACGGGAAAGACGGCGGGAAGCTGAGAAACCTCCTCAGGCTCTACATTTCCACAACAGCTGAGTTGAAATCATCCGAATATGCCCTGAAAAGACAAGAAAACAAGAAAGAAATCGAGGAACTCCTGGCAAGTGTCTGGGCTGCTTATGAACACACCCCTCACCCGACTGAGTTGTGGACTGATGAGAAAATTAATAAATTAACCGGTATCCTTCTTGAAATCAATGTCCTTATGAAAATAGAGGAGAAACAGTACATTCCAAGCAACAAATTCCGCGGGCTTTTCAAGACACTGCTTAATAATATTGCCACGGAAGACCAGAAACTTGACGAATATAGTGCAGCATGTATTGCCACAATCCAGCTTCTTATGGAATTCGGGGTCGGAACCCTTGATAAAGAAACAATCCGCGACGGGACTATTTTTATGAACGAAGGATGGATGTTTGTTTATGCCACCGCAATGAAAAGGGCACGTGAGTTTATGAAAACCAAAAAGTTGTTCCCTGAAGAAAAAGAAAGTGAGAAAGAAAGCGATATGGAAGCCCCGGTTTTACAAACATCACAGGTACCCTGAAACACCTTTTGCATGACACATAACAGGGTCAGGAGCCAGTATTCCCCGGTACAGTTTTGCCCTGAACCTGCATCCTCCCCTGCATTCATTTATTACACCGCAATCAGCACAGTCCAGCCTGTCAAGCATCCACAGGTAATCTTTACAGAGCTTATCCCATGCAGAACCCAGGTCACCTGCATCACCAACCGGCTCCTCATCGAAAAAACCGCACCTGCTTACAGAACCATCCACTGCCACGGAACATAAATGCGAGCCGCATGTGAAATTACCTGTACTTTCATGCGCCGCTTCACCAAAACCGTACTCAAGGAAAGGTGCAGCATCCCTGGCATCAAGGATAAACTCCCGGTTCCCTGACAGGTTTCCAGCCTCACAGGGTATATCCACGCCCCATGAAACAACATCCATATTCGAGAAAAGTTTTTGCATGCCATCAAACTCTCCTTTATTGTACCTATGAACCATTGTGGCAACTGATACAGGAATCCCGGCATTTTTAAGATTGATTATTCCTTTCATGGCTTTTTCATATGAGCCATTCCCGCGCAGTAAATCGTGGGAGGAGCCTGTGCCGTCAATGCTGACCTGTACTTCATGCACGTACGCTGATAGCTTTTTTGCGGTTATGTCGTCTATCAGTGTCCCGTTTGAAAGAAGGACAGTCCTGAGCTTATATGAAGAAAGGATATCCATAAGTTCCCGGAATTTAGAATGCATGAGGGGCTCACCTCCTGAAATCATGAGCTTTAACCCCCCCATGTCCTCAAACTGTGAAACTGTTTTTTCAAAAACACCGGGCTCCATTTCATCATGCCCTGCCTTCCCCAGGTAGCAGTGCCTGCACGCAAGATTGCACCTGTTTGTGATATTCAGCAAAAGGTAACGAAGCGAGGGAACAGGGGATTGCAGCCCGTTTATTTCCACTGGTTGCGCAAATTCATGCATGAGTATTATGCCTTCATTTTGCATATACTCAATCACTTCCTGTGCATCCTCACCTGCTTCCAGTATATTCTTCGAAATAGGGGTTTTCCCGTCACATTTTTTTATGAATTCGTATGCCTCATCATCCAGTTCATAAAGTTCGTCTCCAGGTATGTCATATATAAACGGTACTTCCAGCCGCCTCAAAACAAAACCAGGTGCAAGTGACGGATAAAACTCAGATTCTGACATTTTTTATCTCTTCTGGAGATATTGTTCCCTCATCAAGCATTGTTTTTAAAATCCTGAATCCTGCGCACTCAAGCTCTTCGTCTTCACCTTCCGTGTAAAAGTCACAGTGCGTGCATATGAGTTCCACATAGGGGTCAATATTTTTTCCGGTCAAATAATCACTCCACGTAATATGAGAAGTGTTTTATTATAAGCTTTTGGGAGTTTCACAGTGTGTCTTTTTACGAAGCACCATCTCGCTTACTGACAAATCAGCCCGGGTATTAACGTTCAGGGCGAGTTCTTCGTCATCCAGTACGAGGTTGTAATCCTCCTGCTCTTCCCGTATCTTTTCCACATCAAGTATATTTATCCCGCAGGGGACAATGAATCCTCCGTTCTTGTGGAAAACCGTATCAGGGCGAAGACCAAGATTGGTGCACACCTCAAGTTTCATATGCACTGACAGTGCAGGGGTGTTCACCTCATGGTATTTTCCAATAATCCTGTCAATCAATTCAGGCGTGATAAGGGGCAGGTCTGCCATTGTGATAAAAACCCTGTCCTTTATTCCTGCTTCTTCCACAGCCTGGACCATATCATTCACAAACCCGTTTCCCGGTGTCTTTAGAATCGAAACCTGTGTATTTATTTCACAGAATTGCGAAAGCCACTTTATTGTTTTCCCAACCATGGGCGATGTGGCAACAAAAACACGGTCTATATTTCCAGCGCCCAGCAATGCTTCCAGAACGTATGCAACCAGCGGTTTTCCAAGAAGCAGTGTGAGTGGTTTTTCATCCATTGAAAGCCGCTTTCCCCTGCCGCCTGCCATCACAAGAGCATCCATGAAATTCCTCCGAATGCAAGCAGGCTAAAAATACGCCCTGTTTCATTGGATGCACCTACAACGTCACCGCTTGCACCCCCAAAATTCCGGTTTGCGGTGTTAAGTACGATGAGCCCCCCGATTTGCGAGATGATAAGCGCGGCAATTCCATAAATGCCCAGCAACAGATAGCTGACAGCTCCTGAAAAAACCAGCCCGATTATAAAATCGGAAAACTTTGTGTTATCAAGTGTCATTGCACCAAAGCCTTTATGGATACTTTTCCCGAATGCTGCGACCGTTACCATTGCCTGTTTTGCAGAGGTTTCCGCAACTACAAGCACGTAAGGCAGGAAAAAAAAGCCCGCCTCAATGATGGCAAACAATGTTGAGAATAGACCGGTAACTGCCAGTATGCATAACAACAACCCGCCTGTCCCAATCGAAGTATCGCGCATGGCAGACACTTTCTTTTCCCTTGTGCCGTGTGCTGCAATCCCGTCCCCGAAATCAGCCAGCCCGTCAAGATGGTTGAAACCGGTAAAATAGTAGATTGAAACGATTATGATAAATGAAACGATTAACGGGTGAAAGGCAAAGGATGACCCGTAGCCTACTGTGCCAATAATGATTCCGAGGAGTGCGCCGACTACCGGGAAAAAATAAATATGCTTCATCAGGTTCTCAATACCTTCCATTGTTATTCCAACAGGTATCGTTGTCAGGAAGCCGAAACCGGACAGGAAGGCAGATACAAACGATTTCATCCTGCAAACCCTTTTGAGACTTTTCTCGGGAGTAATTTTTTCCCGGGTTTTTCTTCTGTTTTATCTGGTATTTCTATTTTCCCGCCGTCGTCTTTTCCCCTTGAGTACATATTTGCTGATACGCCGCCTATGAGTCCTGCGATTACATCATCCATGAAAGGTCCGAGTGACGAGAGGAGTCCGGGTTTTAATTTATCGAACCTGACGTATTCGAATATGCCCTTGTGACCGCTTATGTACTTGGCAATGCTCATGCCGATAACCTCATCGACTATCAGGAAGGTCAGGTCTTTCCTGAAAGTTTCCCTATTCATTCCGGGAAGGTTTCCCCTGCTGCCTTCTTTTTCAAGGAGTATTCCTGCATAGATTAAGATGCTGAGGTTTGGGTCTGAAACCGCAAGTATTAATTCTCTGTGGAAGACGCGCTCGGCAATGTCCCTGTTCTCTACACCAGGGTGCGGGACATAAAGTTCCATAGCAGCGGATAAGAGATCGTCTTCTGAAATACCTTCTTCTTCAAGGATTTTCATTATATCCCTTGTCTTTTCGGCGCTGACCTTTTCCGGCTGGTTCTTTTTCTTTTTTTCCTCGTTTATATCAGATAGTTTCATTGTTGCCCTTCCTTTAGACCTGAGTAATGGTATTTTCCCTATATAGTGGTTTATGAAACATAATCATGGGAATACGTCTTAACTGAACTTCCCAAGCAGCCTCTTATAAAACTCATTTCCTGTATTTTTCCGAACTAACCTCTCAACAATCAACTCCGGGGTACTGCGCGCAAGGTAATTATAGCGCGGGTTCCTGTCAACAATCAGGTTCAGGTTCTCATCAAGCCCACTGGCTTCGATTCCGTCAACACGGATTTTATATGTTGTATTTTCAAGGATTGCTTCAGCGAGGTGGCTCACAAACACTCCAAGCCCGTTATTGTCATGAAGTTCCTCAAGGATTCCGGATATAATCTTTGCAGAAGCACCGGGTTCTGTGATGGATTCCATCTCATCGGTAAGCACTATCTTCTTATGACTGTTAGCAATTACTGAAAAATCCCGGATTGTACTCTCAAATGCGCCTGCATCCATTGTACCGCGTGACTTACCGAAATAATAAAACTCATCCACAAGACCGACTTCGCACTCCTTTGCAGGAACAGGGAAACCCATGTGCGAAAGTATGATTATCTGTGCAAGAAGGTCGATTATCGTGGTTTTCCCGCCTGAGTTCACACCGCTTAGCAGCACAACACGCGCGCTCCCATGTTCACCTATTCCATCATTCATCCCTGTTTCCCCGACCGTATAATTTACAGGCACAGGTTTTTCAATAAACAGGTTTGTTCCTTCCCGTATGCCAATCCCGTTACCGTCCTGTATGGCAGGGATTGTAAGTGAGAAATCGCGTGCAAAACACCCGATAGTATACCCAACATCAAAATCAAGAACCGTGCGAATTATTACGGATGCTGTTTCCTTTAACGGGGAAAGGTCGCGTGCATATTTCTTCAGGAGTCCCAGTTTTCTGGAGGTGATACTTCGAACCAGGTGGTTCTTTAACCCCTCAACACCTCGGGGATTGATCGTAATGGGATGCTCAACCTCATCCCCGAAGAAGTTATTAACATACCGGGATTCAGAAGAATTAAGTCCCAGTTCATCTGTAATTGCCTGGATTGTGTTCATTGTAACTGTGTTGTATTTATCCCTTAATTCCTTCTCGAACAAACGGTTTGCGCTGCCGTCCATTGCAGCCAGTAAATCAAATCCCTTTACTGTTATTGAACTCTTCTCAATAAGCCTCCCGAATTCAAGGTTGACCTCTTTTTCCATCCTGTCAATTACATCAATTAAACTGTCAAGGATGGATTGGCATCGGTCAATTTCACTATCCACCCCACTTTTTACATCAGATGACGTTGACAGGTTTTCAAGTCCTGATGAGAGACGTTTTATATCATCATCCGTTACCTTTTTACAAAAACTGTTATCATACTGCCGTATGGTTTTTAAAACCGAAATTGCGGAATTTATCGAATCAAGATTTTTTGAAAAAAATGCAAGTTCCTTTTCGGGTGCTACCTGCCAGTTTTGCGCTTTTTTTATATCAAGTACTTCATAATTGATATCTTCAGGAAAATCAATTGCGGCAAAGCCCGTATCCATTATTACATGGGAATAGCCGCGCGCTACATCTGCGGCTTCTCCAGGGTCTGAAACAAGCTGAACTGATACCGGGAACTTTTTTGCTGCCTCAAAATTCTCAGGAGTGGATGTGATTATTGCCCTGTCCCTTATAACAGGGATGCCGTAATTGCTCTTTACAGGCTTGATTCTTGATAAAAGTCCGGAGAGTTCACTTTCGTCAAGTTTACCAGCCATTGCTATGATGTTTCCAATCTCTTCCTGAAGCCGGGTAATCTTTTCTTTCTTATTTGAGGGGTACGGGATATATAATTGAAGTTTGGTTTTGGCATAACCTGTATGTGCAAATCCTGAAACCCTTTCAATGATGCGCCCGTATATCGCATAGGCTTCTGAGGTTTTCAGGAAATCACGGATACCCACGCCTTCCACAGCGGCATGTGCTTCCTGGACCAGCGAAATGGCGGATTTTTCAGTCACTCCTTCAACTTCACACAGGGCTGCAATATCCCCGTTTATTACCGCATCAAGTGCATTATTTTCAGAGCCGAAATGCCCGGTTAACCTGCTTGCGCTTTTTTCTCCAATCCGCGGTATGTCCCTTAGGCTTTTTATCATACTGTACCCTTTATACTGATAAAATTTATAAAGTATATTACCAGTGAGGTTTAACCAATGTCTTACACTAATAAAGTATTTACTTATCAGGAAGGATTAATTTGAATATCGCAAGGGATACGTTATTATTTATTCTTGAAGTATGCAAGTCATCCGCACCTCTTGAATTTGCAGGAATGCTCCAGGCTGATGGCGACGTTATTACGGAAGTGGTAATTGTGCCCGGGACCAGTTCAACTGGCGAGAGTGCGGTTATGCAGCTTTTCATGCTTCCCAACATACACACTATCGGTACCGTGCACAGTCATCCCTCTGGAAACCTCCGCCCATCAAATACCGACCTTGAACTTTTTATGAAAAAGGGAAGTTACCATATTATCGCTGGCGCGCCGTATGACACCTCAAGCTGGACATGTTATAACAGGAAAGGAAACACCGTGGAACTTGAGGTTGTGGATTATGATTTCAAGGATGAGATAGACTTATTATAAATAGTCGGGTTACCTGTTTAATGTCATGAGCGATTACTGGGGCATGCCGGAAAAGGAATATGACCTTTCACTCCTGCAGTTTGCCAGTGAAAAATTGTCGGAAAAGGGATATTCTGTACTCAGTGAGGGGATTGAGGTATGCGGAGGTGCGGGTGCGCTTACCCTGACAGCGATTATAGGAACCTCCGATTCAAGGTTTGGGCTGTATATCAACGATGGTGCAAAACATAGAAAAAGCAGGGGCCCACCTGTTATAAAAATCCTTAAACTTCTGGAAGGGATGGGTACAGCTGAAGACCTGAGGCTTTTTGTCATAGACCACCAGCATGATTTTGACAGTATTCTTGAGCCGAATGATGCTGATATGACTGACGGGATTAAAAGGGATATGAATGAAATATATATATACCTGTATAACTTGAAGATTAAGGACATATATGATAATGACCTGAGCAGCGCAGCTGATGTTTTGAGAAGACGGATGAGGCGGGTTATCAGGAAGCTGTAGGACTTAAAATAATAAAACCGAGAGTTCGTTTTGAGTTAGTTGAGTTCGCTGTTAATTACTTTATGTCACGAAACAACGAACTAAAACGAACTCCAACGAACTTTTGTTGTAAGGATTCGCTGTTCTTATAACCTGATTCAATATTCAGATAATTTAAAAGTTGGACTTTCATGACACCAATACAACGGTTTATTGACGCCATAGCTCCTGACTCCTATTACGTCCTTTATGTGGGGAGGTGCCGAGGCTTTTTATGATGTCCTCTGTGATGTCCCTCCTGATGCCTGTGAGGGACGTGGGCATCTTCTGCGCCCACCACGGGTTCCATGAGCGGATGGATTGGTCAAGCATGTTTTTGGCGAATGTTTCGATTATTGTCGAGGATTTTTGAGGTTTTTATTAGGTTGACGTGGACTGCCCTATCCTCAGTCAGGATAGTTTTAGAAGTTGGGACGATGGAGGACTATTATCGATTTAGGTTTATGTTGATTCAGCCAGCAGATTAATGATATGTTTATATACTTTCCTATTCGTACAATAAATCAAATGCGCGACTGTGGTCCAGCGGCTATGACAGTGGCTTCCCAAGCCTCTAACCCGGGTTCGAATCCCGGCAGTCGCATATTGGTTTAATCTTCAAAGAAAAAATGATCCTGTAAGCATGAGTCGGACAGGCAGTCCCTACGATAACGCTTTTGCAAAGAATTTAACTTCGAATTAAACTGCAGTTATGCAGTTTTGGGTGTTGTTATTGGGATTCCCAGAATCGCTGGAACCCGGAGTTGCGCCAGTTGACATCACTGTACGCAGTCATGCGGGTATACGTGTTGGGAATACGTGTTATTACTTATTCATCCGGTTCTTCCTGTAATAAGTACTACCTGCTGCCACAAGTACCGCAAGAACGCCCAGGATACCAACAGTCTTAAACGGGAATACTCCTGAACTCTCCTGAACATCCACCTGAATCGTACTCCTGAAAATCACAACGTTTTCCTTATTATCAATACCCCTTAGTTCAACGTCAACCAGGTACTTCTTAGGAACGGCATCTTTCTCAACCGTGAATTTTATCGCTGCTTCCCCGGAATCCCCGGATTCAAGCTTTCCGACAAAGTCTGATTTCTCAATGAAATCAAAAGGCTGTGCAGCGTCCTTGAATACCCTGAGTGAAACGGATTCGGCTTTTTCATTACCTGTGTTTTTGACTTTAACAATAGCAGTAACAACATTGCCAGGGACAATTATTCCAGGGTTTGGTGTTACGGATTCAATAACAAGATACGGCGCAGGCTTAACCGGAATCTTAAGCCCGATTTTTTTTGTCCTGTACTGCGAAGCTGCATCATTTTCATCCTTATATGATATTTCAAGAGATGCCTCATACTCCCCTGCCCTGGTTTTATCATCAATGTCAACGTAAAAAACCGCCTGTTTGCTTGCGCCTTTTTCAATAATACCGAGGGAATCCTCATCTGAATAACTGTATGATGCCCTGAACCCCTCAGGCATAAGTAGTTTTACTTTAACATTCTCTGCATTACCTTTTCCGATATTGTCGATACCCACGGACAGTTTTGCATCATCAGTATCTGCTATTAGCTTTTCAGGGGATGTTGAAAGGGCACCGACCACGAAATCAGCGCGCTTCGGGTCTATGTAGATAGGGAACTCCTTTTTAACCCATCCACTTCCGTAATTCCAGTTAAGGGTTACGTTATATGTTCCCTTCACTGCATTGTCAGCCACCCTGAGTTTGTAATGCAGGATATAGAAAATATTATCCTCATATGTTCCGGCAGAGGCTCCCAGCTCCTTAAACTGGGAATCCCCTGCTTCGAACAGGAACGGGTAACCGGCATCAAGACGGAAGTTGAGATAATCAACTGATCCTGTTACCGTATTTACAACCTGCCATCTCAAATCCAGGTCATTCCCGGCATCAGCAGGGTCCGGGTCCTGGCTCATAAAATTAACCTGGACTCTGCTCCCCTGCACGCCTGTAAGCGGTGCACCGATCACAGGTGCCGCCAACATTGCTATAATAATCAATACGATGCCCGATACAATAACCTGTGTTAATAACCTGTTTTTCATGTTCTTACCTCTGTTAATTTCTTGATTGTTTTCTTAAGCTCCATTGTATCAAAAATGATAATACTGGCGGGAACAACGGTAATAGCAGCAGCCATACTGGCAGCCACACCGTAACTCATCATAGTCCCCATCTCACCCATGAAAGTAAGTTTCCCGAGATGCAAAGCCTGGAAACCTACCAGTGCGGCAAGTGTGGTTGTCGACATGGGAATAATAACATTGCTCAATGAAAACGCCATTGCCTTTTCAGGGGTCTTGCCAGGCAGTTCCATCCTGTAGCGCGTAACAACCTGAATCCCGAAATCGATGCCTATGCCCATAATCATGGAAAGCACCCCTGATGTTGTGGAACTGAGCCCCATTCCAATAAGACCAACAAAACCCATTGCCCACAGGCTGCCGAACATGATTGTTGACAGGGGAGTCAGCCCGTATTTTAATGAACGGAAGAGTAAAAGCACTATTGCAAGGATGCCTATGATTGAATAAGTGGTTGTTCGCGCCATGTCGGGCTGGATATTGTTTTTCATCACCTGCTGTTCAAGTATCGTCCCGCCAAGGTTTGTTTCAATACCAGGCGGTTTGATTACCTGACCTATGAGCTTCCCGAGTTCAAGCTCAAGTGTGTCAAGGTTTACGTCGTCTGTTGTCTGGACTTTCACGAGAGCCTGTGAATAATCACGGCTTATATAGCTATCGAGAAGCCCGTTTTTATAAGTTAATTCCTGCGATTCCCTCAAGGAGCCGGGAAGCCTGCCGTTATTGATACTTTTGATAACTGACGCTGGACTCATTACTTCAATCACATCATCAGTATGCATGGCAAGGGCGGCAATATTGTCAATATACCGCAGAGACCTCGGGTCCCTTACATCATGAACCTCATTCGAACCGGTATGTTGCGGTACTGCATCAACAATAATATATACCGTATTAGTACTTCCGAACTCGTCCTCTATTGCAAACAGGGTGTCAACTACAGGTTCATTTTCAGGCAGGAAATCCCTGTCACTTGATGTTTTCATCTCGATTGTTCCTGAAAAATAAATGGCGGAAATGGAGATAATAAAAACCATCAATAACACAAGGTAAGGGTGGCGGCATACGAATCCTGAGTAACGTTCGATTATTCTATCCATACCCTTCACCACTCAAGATGTTTTTCCCTTTTCAATGA
>JACUTP010000214.1 GCA_014859785.1 Candidatus Methanoperedentaceae archaeon
AGTTGCTCCATGGCTGATCCCAACCGCAGCAAGCTGCGGGGTATAGTAATCAAATTACTGTGTAATATATTTTTTCAAAACCACTTGTTAATGAGCAATTACAAAAAATTGAAGGAAAACGGTTAATACATGCAACACGATTAATATGAAGATTGGAGGACGAGCAATGGCAGTTCCTAAGACACTTTATGTATCGCACGGTACGGAGTCAGTGGATATTTATTCGCGCCTGCTGGATGACCATATAATATTCCTTACAGGTGATATTAATGATGATATGGCAGAAAGCATCGTAGCACAGCTTCTTTATCTGGAATCAAAAGATTTCGAAGGCGATATCCAGATTTACATAAACAGCCCCGGAGGATTGATTACCTCAGGTCTTGCCATTTATGATGCCATGCAGTGCATTTCCTGCAGTGTTGCGACTATCTGTGTGGGGCAGGCTGCATCGATGGCAGCGGTTCTACTGTCAGGAGGGACTGAGGGGAAAAGGATGGCATTTCCCGATGCACGAATGCTGATACACCAGCCCCTCGGCGGTGCGCAGGGACAGGCATCTGACATCGTGATACGGGCACAGGAGATGGGAAGGATCAAGAAGCGAATGAACGAAATCCTGGTATACCACACAGGACAGCCCATGGAGATCATTCAGAAAGATACCGACCGGGACTTTTTCCTTACAGCAGAGGAAGCAGTGAAGTATGGATTGATAGATGGAATAGTGAGGGCGGGAGAAGGAATAGTGAAACGAGAAAAGAGTACCTGAAATTATGCCACGAGAAAAATGGTCTTCCACTATAGGTTTCATTCTTGCGAGCATAGGCTCAGCAGTTGGCATAGGCAATATATGGCGGTTTCCTTATATAGTTGGCGAAAACGGAGGCGGGGCATTCCTCATCCCATACCTGATAGCAATTTTCCTTTTCGGCATGCCTCTGATGATGCTTGAGTTTGCTATTGGAAGGCATTTCCAGACCTCGGTTGTGCCGGCGTTCAGTTCAATAGGGAAGAGATTCAGGATTGCAGGCTTCTTCATCGTCTTTGTCATGGGTATCATACTGAGCTATTATATTGTGATTACAAGCTGGGTGCTCGCCTATTCCTTCTTCTTTATCTCCGGCATGTCAATGCCTTTTTCTGAATTTACGGCTTCTTATTCTCCGCTTGTGTTCTTTTTGATCTCAGGGGGAATCGTGTTCCTTGTGGTCAGGGCAGGCGTCAGGCAGGGGATTGAAAAACTTTCAAAGTACCTTATCCCTGTTTTATTAGTAATGCTGCTTATGCTGCTTGTTTATTCCATTTCGCTGCCTGGTGCTGTGCAGGGAATAAGATTCTATCTCACCCCGGACTTTGAAAGACTTTCTGACCCTTTTGTATGGACTGCAGCTTTCGGTCAGGCGTTTTTTTCCCTGAGTGTGGGGTTTGGCATACTGCTCACCTACGGCAGCTATATGCGAAATGAGAATATCGCAAAAAGCGCCGGGATAATAACAGTCTCTGATATGCTTATCGCAATCCTGGCAGGAATCGTGATATTCCCCATAGTGTTTTCCTTCGGTCTTGATCCTGCTGCAGGAGTGCAGCTTGCCTTTGTTGCCCTGCCCCAGGTTTTCCAGGAAATAAGCTTTGGGTTTTTCCTTGGCACTGTGTTCTTTTTACTTCTTTTCTTTGCAGCCCTCACTTCTGCAGTTTCCATGCTGGAAGTGCCTGTGTCAACCCTTATCGATCATTATGGCTTTGAACGAAAAAAGGCAGCATCTCTGGCGTCAATGATCATAATTCTTATCGGGCTTCCCTCGGCATTGAGCTACACTGCCCTTGAATTAGAACTGTTCGGAACGCCTCTTCTCGACATAAAGGATTATGCATTCGGTACTATCGGATTGATTATAGCAGGACTTGTCTTGAGCATAACCGCAGGATGGTTTCTTGATAAAAACATAATATTCAGGGAGATTGGAGGCAGCAGAAAGATGCAGGGACTGTTTATGCTTATAATAAAATTTTTTATTCCAGTTATACTTTTTATCAACCTTGCTGTAAGACTTATCCAGCCTGGTTAACATATATTCTACCGGGTTACAGACGGCGTAACTGTCATCCTGCTCTTAACCGCAACGGATTTATTAATCAGCAAAACTTGTTTTTAAGGTGCTGGAATCCAGCGGCTTTCTCACACAGAAGGAAAGCATAGCTGTTATTAACCTCTTTTTTACGCCATTATTTCTCACATTCCCTCTCCATATTATCCAGAAATGAATCCAGGATATTTTTTGTTTCCCTCAGGTTCCTTTTCTTCGCAAGTAGTTCACCCTCTTCCTGGATGAACTTACCGCCAACCAGTTCATCCCCGCAGTTTTCAATCATCCTGCTTATGCTTCCGGGTGAATATTCAAGATGGAACTGGAGTCCGATAACCCTGTCACTGTAAACAAATGCCTGGTTTGCACATGCCTCACTTTCCGCAACCCTGACCGCACCTGGAGGTATTTCAAAAGTATCCCCGTGCCAGTGGAATGCCGTGAACTTCTCTGGCAGGGCTGCAAAAACCGGTGAGGATTTTGCCCCTGCTGTTAATGTGACAGGGAACCACCCGATTTCAGTGAAATTATTACGCTTTATTTTTGCACCAAGAACATGAGCTATCAACTGCGCCCCAAGGCAAATCCCAAGAAGTGTTTTTCTGGCGGTAATAGCTTTCGCAATGAATTTCTTTTCAACAGCAAGCCATGGATACGTTTTTTCCT
>JACUTP010000024.1 GCA_014859785.1 Candidatus Methanoperedentaceae archaeon
GCAAGGGAGAACAAAGACCTGCAGGGAATCATCGACCGTGTTGACTTTAACGTCACCACACACGGGCAGCGTGATATTGATGACGGCAGATTGAGCAAACTGATTGAGAAGATTTCCGAAAAGCGTCTGGGATTAAAAGATGTGGAGCCTGATATAATCGGGCGCAGTTATGAATACCTGATACGCAAGTTCCCCGATACCGGCAGCCCAAACACAGGCTAACTGGAATAATACTATTTTTAATAAGTCCATACTTTTCAAGGCTTATAATATCTGTCCTTGCTGTCTGATAAGCAGTATTCCAGCAATATTTTTTATTAATGTTTATTTTTCCCGAAGCCTTGAAAGTGCTTCCTTTATTAATGCTTCAATTGTCAGCTCCCCGATATCCCCGGATACCGCCCGTACGGCATCAACCGAATCATTCCTGTCAAAACCGAGGGAAATAAGAGCACTTACAGCATCATGATTTATATCATTCGTAACTTTGAAGTCATGCGCTTCCATTTTCTTCCTGGTTTTTTCCTTTAGCTCAAGTATCAATCTCTTTGCACTTTTCTGCCCAATCCCCGAAATCCGTGTAAGCACTTTCTCGTCCTCATTAATTATCGCGCCGGCAAACTCCTCCACTTTTACCTGGGACAGGATTTTCATGGCAAGCTGCGGTCCAACGCCGGAAACACTGGTTATGAGATGGAACATCTCAAGCTTAACAGGGTCCGTAAACCCGTACAGGGTAAGTGCGTCCTCTCTCACATTCAGGTGCGTGTACAGTTTCACTTTTCCTTTTTTACCCGCAAGTTCATGCAATGCGTATTGCGTGACATTGACATGGTAGCCTATGCCGCCAACATCAATTACGACAAAAACATCGCCGATTTGTGCAATCTCACCTGATAAATGTGAAATCATTTGATTATCTCATTATATGCATGTGACATAAAGCAATCGAAAGACCATCAGCCGCATCATCGGGTTTTGGCAGATCATCCAGTTTCAGGAGAGACTTTATCATCTCCTGCACCTGCATTTTATCAGCCTTGCCAGAACCTGTTATTCCCTGCTTTACCTGAAGCGGCGTATACTCGTACACAGGGATTCCCTTCTGTCTTGCTGCAAGAAGGACGACACCCCGCGCCTCGCTGACACTCATTGCATTTGTGACATTTTTGTTGAAAAAGAGTTTTTCAATGGCAATACATCCGGGAGTATATTTATCAAAAAGCTCGCAGGTCTCGTTATAAATCTCAAGCAGGCGGTCAGGGGTTTGTTTTTTGGAAGATGTCCTGATACATCCGTAGCTCAGGGGTGTTATATCATCCCCGTTTTTTTGTATCACCCCGAAACCCACGATTGCAAGTCCGGGATCAATCCCTATAACTATCATAATCGTTCTAAATTATTATTTGCTGTCATCATACCGACCTGTTATTTATAAACAAATGTCAATTCACAATCAATATAATTACGTTCACGCAAGCTTGCTCCTGACCTTCTCGTAAAACCCATCCTTCCTTGTCTTCACGAACCTTGCCGGTTTATCAGCTTTCGTGATAAACACCCTGTCCTCCTCCCGGATATTCCTCGTATACTGCCCGTCTATTACAACCACAGCCTCCTTTTTAGGGAGGGTCAGTTCAATCCGTATCTCGCTGCTTGCAGGTACGACCCACGGTCTTGCAGAGAGTTTAAACGGCGCCAGGGGTACGATTACAATACCGTCAACCCGCGGGTCGATAATAGGTCCACCAGCACTCATGGCATACGCGGTTGAGCCTGTGGGGGTTGCAAAAACCACGCCGTCCGCCCGCAGCTCTTCGAGAATGGCATCATCAACTGAAATCTTATAAGACAGCATCTTTGCAGGATTTGCAGTTATTATTACAACCTCGTTCGTGGCAAAAGGCAGCAACTCATTGTTTATTTTTACAGAAAGGCGCGCCCTCTCATCAACCTCAAATCCTGAAAGCACATTATCAATAACATCAAACGCATCCACAGGAGACACATCCACAAGGAACCCGATTGTTCCCATATTTATTCCGAGTACTGGCAGGGGGTCATTCATTTCCTGTATTCCACGAAGAACCGTCCCGTCACCGCCCAGTGATATGACAAAATCCGCACCACGTTTTCTCATCTCCGGAATGGGCGTGCCATTAAGACCGAGCCTGTCGGCAGTCTTTGTTTCGATTAACAATTCTGCCTTTTGTTCAAGGTATTTCACAATATCCTTTACAAAACTTATTACTTCATCCCTGTCGCACCTGGAAATTATCCCTATTTTCTTCATCAGTTCCTGCCGTTGTTATTTATTATTTATAAATATAATAACTCTATACAAGTTCAAGTAATTTGTTATGGGATAAGCCATTGCTTGCTACAAGGTTAAGTCGCTGTTTCACGTCAAGCGGCGTCTCAAGCTGCGCCCCTTCCCTGTCTGTAACCATGCCCCCTGCTTCTTCCACAATCAGTTTTCCCGCAGCAATGTCTGTCACGCGAAGCATCTCCCTCATATCTATAAAGGCATCGAATATGCCGGATGCGATATAACAAAGTTCCAGCGCCGCGCTTCCGAATATCCTTACCCTCCTGACCCTGTGGTTGTTGGCAGGCACAGCATAGGGATGATGGCTGTATGATAAAAAGCTCATTTCAGGAAAGTATGACCTTGAAGAAACGTGTATCATGTTGTTATTTAAAAAGGCGCCGTGTCCATATTCTGCAGTATAAACATCACCGTTTACAAGGTTTTTCACATATCCGTACCTGGTATCCGAAAGGTCAGAATCCCCGATTGCAACCGGCACGCAGAAAAACGGGATGTTGTTAACAGCGTTGAATGTCCCGTCAACCGGGTCAAGGATAACAGTGAATTCGGGTTTGCTCCCGATTATTTTCTCACCGAGTTCCTCACTTACAAGCCTCATTGACCTGCCATCTGATTCAAGGACAGACAATGCCGCATCTTCTGCGATTTTATCAATCCTCTCTGTTTCCGTGCCGTCAGCCCCCATTCCCATGCCTGTTTTTGCCTCTGTTTTCCCGATTAGTGGAAGTACTGTTTTTTCAACTGCTTGCGCTACTGTGTTGCACAGTTCATAATACGACATTGTTATTGTCTAACCTCGCAGCCTGCAACAAACCTCTGCTTCGGGTAATTTAGCTGGACTATCAGGAAACGGTCATCCTTATTATATGCAATGTCCTTTTGTGCATACAGGACAACATTACACACCGACCCTGCCTTTACCTGTGTCACATTCTTGCCGTCAACCGTGATGCTTTCTATTTTTGCAGGCTCTGATTGCAATCCTGCGAACAGGTGTACCGCATCACCTACAGCGAATCCGTCGGTGAATTTTGCAAGCTGGCATTCCAGGTTGAATTTTGATGATATTTCTTCTTTCTGTGATATCATGTATCCGCGGTCGAATTCTTTTGCCTGGACACCTTTTAAGGCAAGTCCGACTCTTGCGCCTGTGCCTGCTGTTTTCACGTCAACATCATTGCTCTGGATGGAGCGGATTTCAGTTTCCCTGCGCGGCGGGAAAAGAGTCAGTTTGTCGTGGATATTTATTGTTCCCTGCGTCACTGTGCCAAGTATCACACAGCCAATGCCTTTGACATTGAAGAAATGGTCAACCATTACACGCGGTGTCATTCCGTCCTTTGAAGCATTTTCAGTCTTTACCTCTTCATCAAGTGCAAACAGCTTTTCTTTCAGGGTTTCAAGTCCTTCAAACGTTGTGGTTGAAACCGCAACAGTTTCCCAGTTTTCAAGGTTTGTGCTTTTTGTGATGGTTTTTATCTTTCCTGTTAGTTCTGAAATAGCATTGAGATTTGATTTATCAGACATCGTTATGACAAACATGCCCTTTTTGCCGCCGAGCAGGTCAAGTGCTACAATGCATTCCCCTGTCCGGGCGGTAAGCCCTGTTGAGGGAACACATGCCAGCGCAATGTCTGACATGTTTATTGCCTGGATAAGTGATTTCGGTGATTCGGGATAGGTCTTCGCATCTGTAAAGCTGTACACCCTGTCACCTTTTACGAAATTAAAGAGTGTAAGGTCGGAATCCGTGCCTTTTTTCCCGAGTTTCCCTGCAAGGGATGTCCTCCCGGATTTTTCACTGCCGATAATTGCTACGTTTGCCATATTGATTCATTCTATGATAAGGTTGAAGATATATGAAAGTGAGGGTCTGTATGGAGTTTAAAATTGGGTTTGTCTGCATTGTTGAAGTACCTCAAACCTGCACGGTTTTTTTCCACTCTACTCAGCACAGCAGCTCATCTTGCTTATATCCTTCCTGAATGATTGCGCCACAAGTTTTACTGCTTCGGTCATCGTGGGAAAAACATGCACAGTATCGATAATATCATCAATAGTCATGCCATATTTTACAGCAAGCACTCCCTCATGGATCATATCCGCAGCCAGTGAAGCCAGGATATGCACTCCCAGTATGCGTTCATCTTTTGCATCGATTACCATTTTTACCAGCCCGCGTGTATCTTTTGCCAGCAGCGCTTTGGGCACGAGCTCCACCGGAATGGTGCTGCACCTGCATGTTATGCCCTTCTCCTCAGCCTGCTTTTCCGTCAAGCCAACGCTTGCTACCTGTGGCATGGTGAATACTGCATGAGGCACGGCTGAAAAGTCCATTTTTTTCCCTTTACCCGTCAAGGCATTCCCGGCAGCAATTGCACCTTCTTTACCTGCCACAGTCTCAAGCATGGGTTCGCCAATAACATCGCCTGCCGCCCAGATATTTGGCGAAGTAGTTCTCATCTCTTCATTCACGATTACAGCGCCATTATCATCGACCCCGACACCTGCTTTTTCCAGACCCATATCCCTGGTATTGGGCTTCCTGCCCGTTGCTATTAATAGTTTTTCAGCTTCGAATTCCCTTTTATCTTTTCCAACGAGCGCAGTAACTACGATACCGCCCTTTTCTTTCCTGATGCTTTTCAAACTTGTATTTGTTTGAATGTTTATGTCCTCTTCTTCCAGATAGGCTTTGAGATAGTCTGAGATTATACTTTCTTCTTCAGGTATTATCCTCTGGCTTCTCTGCAGCACCGTGACTTTGGTCCCGAAATGCGAGAACATCTGGGCAAATTCAAGACCAATCGCCCTTCCTCCAAGCACCACCATTGAATCAGGAAGTTCAGGTAACTCCATAGCCTCAACATTGGTGAGATAATCCACTTTATCTATACCTTCTATCGGGATAATGTTCGGTGAAGAACCTGTGGCTATAATGAACTTATCTGCCTGTAAAATCCTGCCGCTAACGTTCACTTCATTTCTTGAAACAAAAGCCGCTTCCCCTCTTATCAGAGTTATACCTAATGCGTCAATTACATTGATATATCTACCATTCCTCAAGCCCTCCACAATCTCTCTTTTCTCTTTTATTGTTCCCGCAAAGTCAAGGGAAGAGGTAACACCCAGACCGGCGTGACCATGATTCCTGTAGTAGTTGATTTCCCCGACCCTGAGCAGGTGCTTGCTTGGAACGCAGCCCACATTCACACAGGTGCCTCCGATTGTACCTTTCTCAATCATGGCTACCTTTGCTCCCAGATCCACTGCTTTTATCGCAGCGCCAAAGCCAGCAGAGCCGCTGCCGAGAATTATTAAGTCAAATTTTTCCATGTTTACACCTCATTTCTATATCCACTGATTATGTTATTTTCCTTGGTAAGCACACCATCGCATTCGGTTTGCATACCATGTGGCAGCTCCCGTCTCCCACGCAATTACCGGCGTTTACTGCGACTGAGATTTTCCTGCCACTTAATTCCTGGATACCGTAAACTCCTCTTGAGCATACCTTCACGCACATCCCGCAGCCGTTGCATTTCTCTTTATCAACATATTCTATAAAGGCAGGAGTCCATTTCCCGCCTGATTTTGTTTCGCCCTGATAATATGCAGCATCGTCGACTTCACAGCAGCAACTCTTCATTTTTCCACTCTCGCCGTTTCAATGTTGCCGGATTTGCAGGCGGGACAGATTATGCTTTTTCCTGCGCCGCTCTTTCCAATTATACCGATGCTATCGCCTTCATTTATATCCAGGTTTATGTTCTTGAGAATCTGTTTGCCATTGGCACTTATATTCAAATCCCGTATCTCAATTAAAGCTGCCATTTTAATTAACTCCTTTTGTTTTTGACAACATCACAAGAAAGTATTCCTTCAAACATTTCCTTCACATGCCTGTCTGAGAGGTCAAGAATCTGTGAGATTAGCTCGTTTTTTATCGAGTAAACAACAAATTTTCCATTTTTCTCGGTGTTGACAAGCCCGCAGTTTCGTAAGCATGACATGTGGTGTGAGATAAGGCTCTGGTCTTTTACAGTTGCCTTGCAGATATCACTCACGCACATGCTACCGTTTTCTTTTAATGCGTAGAGTATTGAAAGCCTGGTTTCATCGCTAAGTGCACTGAAGAAATGCTTTTTTGCGGTGGTTAAATCTCCATTTAACATATGTATATATGTTCATACGTTTTATTATTAATAAGTTTTGCTATTATCGCAGTTCCAAAAGATATGGTATTTTTTGCCCTTAAGTTAACATTAAGTCTTATAATGTCTGTTAAATACAAAAACTGGCTGATAAAATAACCTGGCAGAAGGACGATGCCTATGAAAAAAATATTACTGCTGTTTATCCTCTTAACCGTAATATTTGCCGGCTGTGTCGAACCGAAGGAAAAAGTAAATCTCAGTATTGTAACGGAAACTGATTTAAATAAAGGTGATAAGAGTATCAAAGTTGCCATTGCCTCTGTCATATCGCCCAAGGAAACCTATGCCTATTATGGAGAAATGGTAGATTATATTGAGGAGAAATTGGGTGTCCCTGTTAAGATTGTGCAGAGACGGACCTATACAGAAGTAAACGAACTTATAAAAAACAGGGAAATAGACTTTGCTTTCGTATGCAGCGGCGCTTATATTGACGGCAATTCCGAATTCGGCATGAAACTCCTCGTTGCACCAAAAATGTACGGCAGGACAACATACCATTCTTATCTTATTGTTCCGGAAAACAGTAATTACACAGAATTATCAGACCTTCGCGGCAAGAAGTTTGCTTTTACTGACCCAATGTCAAATTCCGGCTACATGTACCCGGTGTACAGGCTTTCTGTAATGAACGAAACGCCTGAGTCTTTTTTCGGAGTCGATGAAATCGGCAGGTATAATTATATATTTACGTACAGCCATGATTATGCAGTTATTGCTGTTGCTGAAGGACTGGCACAAGGAGCTGCTGTTGATAGTCTTGTGTATGATTATATGATTGTCAATAAACCTGATGTTGTATCAAAAACAAGGATAATAGAAGTGTCACCCCCTTTCGGGATACCCCCGGTAGTTGTTCCCGGAGACGGCAACCAATATTTAGAAAAAAGACTCCGGGAAATATTCCTGGATATGGATAAAGACGAAGAGGGTAAAAAAATCTTATCCAGTATCATGATTGATAAATTTGTTAGAATAGATGACAATGCTTACGATTCAATCAGGGACATGAGGTCAAGTGTTAAATGAGCAGCCTGAGATCGCGTATAATAATTTCAACGTTATTTATAATCTTACTGGTAACTATTGGCTCTTATCTTGTAATCCAGGATATCCAGAAAGGAATTATTGAGGGAGAGTTCCGGGACAAGGGGTTCCTGTTATCCAAACACCTGGCAACAGAAATTACAATTCCATTGCTGGTTAATGATTTACTTGAAATTAAAACCTATATCGATAACTTGCAAAAAGATAACCCTGAGATAGAATATATTTTTGTAACTGATTCTGAGGGCATTGTGCTGGTACATACCTTCGAGGATGGTTTTCCGGAAGCACTGGTTGAAAGAAGTAAGCCATCGAATGTTATTGAGGAAAAAATTCTTGATACTGAAAGAGGGATTATTCATGAATTTGATGCAGTGCTTTACAATGGTATAGGTTATGTTCATCTCGGTTTATCTGAAAACAGTGTAAGGGAAAGGATTGAGATGGCATCGCAAAAAATTTTATTCCTGACAATTTCTGCTATATTTGTGGGTGCATTATTCTCAGTTATCATAGGAAGAAGATTAACAGACCCCATCCAGAAACTTACTGATGGGGCAAACAGGATTAACCAGGGAATACTTGACCGGAAGATAGATATTGACACAGGGGATGAACTCTGTGAGCTCGCCACTACTTTAAACAACATGGCTTCGAGTCTTGACCAGAAAATCAGGGATATTTTAGCATCCAAAGTGCAGACTGAAAACGCTGAAAAATACCTTGAGACATTATTTAACAGCATTGAAGACGGTATAATTGTGTTGAATGATAAACATGAAATTATCAAGGCAAATGAATCATTTCTTAAAATGACAGGGTTGACTGAGGCTAATGCACTCGGGAAAACCTGCCGTGAAATAATCTTCAGGTCAGATTATCCGAATAATACGGATAAATGTCAAATTGAAACTTTATTGCATACAAAAAAACCGGTACGTTTTGAACATGAAACCATTATTAATGGAACCGGGAAAACACTTGATGTAAATGGTTCACTTTTTATTGACATGGCAGGAACAGCAAATGTAATACTTGTCATAAGGGATATAACACAGCAAAAACAGCTTGAAAAGGAAATAATAACCAGGAACCGGGAACTTACGGTTCTTAACTCCATTTCCCGCAATATTAGTGAGACTTTTGATCTGGATGATATACTGGCTCATTCCCTTGAAAAATTATTGGACCTCACAGGTATGGAAATTGCGGATGCTTATATCCAGGATGAAAAATCCGGTGATTTTATTCCATTAATCCATGCAGGTGATAATGGCAATACAATACCTTATAATTCCTTTGAACACTTAATAAATAAAAACGATGCACTGGTTATTGAAAATGCCAGGGGGGTACTACCGGAATCCATTAAAGAAGATGGCGGCGGTATTTCTTCGTTTGTGGCTTTCCCTCTCGCAGCAAAAGATAAACACCCCGGAATTATTACAATCAGGAGCAGGGAGAATCATACTTTCAGCGAAAAGGATAAGGAACTTTTCATGGCAATCGGCAGGCAGTTAGGTGTTGCCATTGAAAGTGTCCGGTTTTATAACAATATAATATACCTGAAAGAATTCAACGAGGAAATAATCAATAATGTCAATCTCGGAATCCACGTGGTTGATAGTAAAATGAAAGTGCTTGCTGTTAATGATGAACTAATAAATCTAAACAGGGGACAAATAACAAAGGATGATATGGTTGGTAAAAACCTGTTTGATGTGTTTTCCTTCCTGAAAGAAAAAAACATTGATAAGGAGTATGAATACGTTCTCAATAACGGGGAAATTTTCCAGACTGAAGAAAAAACCTTGCATTCCGGTGAAGAAATCTTTACCAGCACCAGCAAGATACCCATCAAGGATAAAGATGGTAACGTCGAGAAAATTATTACCGTAATAAAAGATATAAGTAGCCAGAAAAAACTTGAGGAAGAACTCAAGGATTCGTATGATGAACTTAAACTTGCATATTCAAAGCTCAAGGAACTGTTTAAGGTCAAAGATAATTTCCTTTCTAATATTTCACATGAACTCAGTACCCCTCTTACATCCATAATGGGATTTACGGAACTGCTTCTTGATGAAAATATAACCGATGAGCAGCATAATAAGCTTGAAATCATACTCAGGAATTCAAAACGGTTATCACGGTTGATAAAAAGTTTACTTGATACCACGCTCATCGATTCCAACGGTCTTGAACTTCAGGTGGAAACCCTTTCTGTTTATGAAATTGTCAGCCAGGTCGCTGACGACTTTAAAACAATGTCTGAAATTAAAAAAGTACCGATAAATATCGATATGTCGCCATATATGCTGGTTGTCGGTGACAGGGAACGTTTAATACAGGTATTTTCAAATATAATCGATAATGCAGTTAAATTCACGATGAAAGGTGAGATAACTGTTAAAGGGGATGAGGATGATGAAAACGTCCACATAAGGATCAGCGATACAGGTATAGCTATTCCTGAGGACAAGCTTGAACTTGTATTTGACAGGTTCTACCAGCTGGAGGCGATGGGGTCACGCAAACACGGGGGAACAGGGCTTGGTCTTTGGATCTCAAGGAATATAGTAAATGCGCACGGCGGGAAAATATGGGCGGAAAGTAGAAATAGGGGAAGTACGTTTCATATTTTATTACCTAAGATAAAATTGAAGTGAGCAACATGGCATCAAATGCAAAAATACTGGTTGTTGATGATGAACCTGATACCCTGGAACTTATAAGGCTTATACTTGAAAGTGGAGGTTTTAAAGTAATACCTGCATCAAGTGGTGTTGAAGCTTTAAAAATTCTTGAAACTGTCCGCCCTGCATTAGTTTTGCTTGATATAATGATGCCTGATATGGACGGATGGGAAGTTTTCAGGAAAATAAAAGAAAAGGATTCAAGTATATCCATTGCTATCCTGACTGCCAAGTCCCAGAATATCGATAAATTGATGGGTCTGCACGTCTTGAAAGCGGATGATTACATAACAAAACCTTTTGGGAAAAACGAATTATTGGACAAAGTAAGAATATTGATTGATAATAAATAATGATAAGGTGAAATAATGCAGCAGTTAAAATTTTCATTACCGTATTATACAGGGGAAAGATGGCAGAATTGGATTGATAAAGTTAAAGAAACGGGTTTCAAACTTGATGAGGAAAACCCTGATGTGGGTGATATAGGTTCTGTTTTTGTTAACATGGAAGATGATGTGGTGCTGGCATGTTTGAAAGTTATAGCAAAGTTCGATAAAAAATTGATGTCCCATGAAGAGGCGCTGAGAAATGTGGCGGACATAAAGGAAATTGTCCTTAAAAAGATAGAAGCCATAAATGAGGATATCGATATAATGCTTGAGTCCATGCAATTATCACTGATGGGAGTTTTTGCATCATGTGAATGTTACATTGACGGCGCATTTGAGAAAACAAAATCCCTTGATAAACTGGTCAAGAAAGCAGTAAGTGCAGAACAAGAAAATAATATGGGAGAAGCACTTGCACAGGTTGCACAGATTGGCGCTAATATCCTTGCAGGCGGGAAGATAAAGGAAAAAACCCTTGATAGTGTTCCTGACGGGTTTGTGGCAGAATGGCTTGACGGTATAGATTCTATCAGTGCTGCGCTGGTCGGGGATAAGAGTTACCGTGATGATGAGCCTGATGAAGGCAAGTGACTGAGAGATGTTAATTCATGATATACTGGAACTCGGAAAGGATGAAAATATATATCTTGTCGAGGAAAGTTACTCGTCCTTAAAAAATATTCCCTTATCGCTGCATTACCTGGAAGGCATCCATGTTAACCCACCTGACGGGATTGCAGGTGTGGAGGATGAGAACGGGGATATAATTGCACTGTCGTTTTTTAATCAGGAAGAAGGGGATATTCCGGGTTTCCGACCTGTTTTCACAAACCTTGTATCATCCATTCCCGGACCAAACAACAGCAGCCTGAGATTTTCCGAAATTACGGGGAAATTAAGCCTTGCCGGGATTTACAAAACAACACGCGATGAGTTTAACACCGCATTGATGGAATATTATTCCCGTGCCCTTGTTGACAGGCAGTTGTGCGAAAACTGTATAACTGGAAACGAACCGTACGGGATGGTGTATTTCGAAAGCCGGAATTTAAGGCTTAAGGAGCTTGTTGGCAGGTTCGACCTTCCCGGTAAAATGCTTGAGATATGCTGCGGAAACGGTATGTCCACACTGCCGTTGCATGATATGGGGTATAATCCCGTGACGATAGATATTGATAAATGCCAGGTATGCCAGGGACTTGAACACCATGTCCTCAAACCTGAAAGGACAGTTGTTATGGATGCAACAAGGCTTTCCCAATTTTTCCCGCCAGTAAGTTTTGATACTATTACCGGTTTCATGCTCGGCACGATATACGGGTTTAACAAAAGGATCTGGGAAAAGATGATGCATGAATCGGTTAAACTGCTAAAACCAGACGGGATTATCCTTCTTACCGTAAACAGGAAGGAAGAGATGGACATCCTGGACGATGCACTGGCAGGACAGGTTCACGGTGAAATAATTGACAATACCGATGATATGGGTATTTATGACCAGTGGGTATATGCCGGATATAAGAGTTAACTACTGGTATTACCATGCCGCGAAACCGCAGGGACCGTTTTTACAGGAAAGCAAAGGAAGAGGGATACCGCTCCCGAGCCGCATATAAGCTCAAGCAGATTAATGAGAAATTCGAAATAATCCGGAAAAAGGATACGGTTGTTGACCTGGGCGCAGCGCCGGGAGGCTGGCTGCAGGTTGCTTATGAACTCTCAGGCGGCAGGGTTGTGGGAGTGGATTTACTGAGGATTAAGGATATCGAGTGTGTTGATACCATAAAAGGCGACATCAGGCTTGATGAAACTGTGGAAAAAATCCGGGAATTGATTGGTGAAAATGGTGCTGATGCCGTGATTTGTGATGCTGCACCCAACCTTTCAGGAAACTGGAGTTATGACCATGCCCGCTCCATCGACCTTGCAACATCAGCTCTTGGTTGTGCCCTGAAAATCCTTAAACTCGGAGGTGTGTTTGCTGTAAAGGTATTCCAGGGCGATATGTTTCCAGGTTTCCTTGATAAAGCCCGGCAGAATTTTGTTAAAGTACAGGCGTTTTCCCCTGAAGCATCGAGGAAGCAAAGTGCCGAGATTTATGTTATCGGGAGGGGGCTTCTGTCAGGCAACGTCCGGGTAGGTGAAGAATATAATGTTACAATTGAGAGTATCGGGGAAAGTGGTGACGGGATAGCAAAAATAAATGATATGGTTGTATTTGTAAAAGGTGCTAAGAAAGGGGAAAGTGTCAATATCAGGATACGTGATGTAAAGCCCAGATTTGCTTTTGGGGATATTATAGATCAACCAGATGAACGACTTTGACTTTCCTGTAAATAGAATACAAATGTTTATTAACCATTGAACTGCAACCGAATAATAGACAATTATGGAACTGGATAAGATTAAGAAAATCCTTGAAAAAGAGCCAGGTGAAGCGGTTGATGAACTGTTAAGGGAAGTAAAGGAAGTGTATGGCGAAGTTCCTTATATCCTTAATTTCATGAAACAGTCACCTGAACTGCTTGCGACGAAGGTTCTTTATGATAATTCCATAATTCGTGAGTTCAAGCGGATGGATGAAAAAACGGTCGAGTTAATATCAATAGGTGTCTCGGCTGCACTTAAGTGTGAACACTGCCTGAAGATGCATATCCGTGTGGCGCAGCGGCTCGGAATCCCGAAGGAAGAGATTTTTGATGCAATACTTATTGCGGGTTCATTGTCCAATGCTGCCGTGCTTGCAGAAGGAACACGGGCAATGGATTCTGAGATTTCTAATATTCCACACGATGATAAATGTGACGTGTGTGCGATTCCTGAGGAAAGGGAACGCGGATAAGAAGAATTCAATTATAAATTATAGTAAAGCCCCTTTGGGTGTTGAATTAAAATAAGGATTATTTTTTATACTTTAGTGGTGAAGGTATTGTTTTGGGAAACGTATTTTATAATGAAGTCCCATTTAGAAGCACATGTCCAATTTCCCGGTTAACAAACCCGTTCTTGTAACATGTGCCCTTCCGTATGCAAACGGAAAATGCCATATCGGGCACCTTCGTACTTACGTTCCCGGTGATATTTTCGTAAGGGCGCTCAGGAAGCAGGGGCAGGAGGTTACATTCATAAGCGGCTCTGATGCCCACGGCACGCCCATTGTTGTAAATGCCGAAGAGCTGGGCACCACGCCCACAGAGCTTGTGAAAAAGTACCATGACCATTTTTACTCGATATTCAAGAGAATGGGAGTCGAGTTTAACAATTTCGGGAACACGGATTCACCAGCAAACCACGCAAGGACAAACAGTATTGTCGAAGCCCTCATTGAAAAAGGGTATGTTTACCCGCAGGTTACCAAACAGGCATACTGTCCGGAATGCAAGCGTTTCCTGCCTGACAGGTACGTGAAAGGAACGTGTCCCCACTGCGGGAAACCAGCGCGCGGCGATGAATGCGACCAGGGATGCGGGAAACATCTTGAGCCCGGTGAAATCAGGGATGCAAAATGCCAGATATGCGGGCATGCAGCTGAATACAGGGAACAGGAGCATTTCTTTTTCAGGCTGTCGGAATTCGGGGATTATCTTTCAGGATACCTTAACATTCTTGGCGGCACAACAAATGCAATCAATTATGCAAAAATATGGGCAAAGGAGTTGAAGGATTGGTGTATCACGCGAAACCTTGAATGGGGTGTCAGGTTCCCCGGTCATGACGAGCTTGTTGTTTACGTCTGGGTGGATGCGCCTATCGGTTATATTTCTTTCACTGAAGAATGGGCAACACGTACCGGAAACGACTGGGAAAAATACTGGAAAGGGGATTCACGCATTATCCACTTTATTGGCGAGGATATTACCTACCACCACTGCATATTCTGGCCTGCCATGCTAAAGGGCGCGGGATATACCCAGCCGTGGGCTGTCGTGGCATCCGGCATGCTGAAAATTGATGATAAGAAATTCTCAAAGAGCCGCGGGTACGTGGTATGGGTGGATGAGGATTACCTTGACCATGGATTCCATCCCGACCTCCTTAGATATTATCTTGCCAGCTATACTTCACACACAAAGGAGCTTAATTTTTCATGGCAGGTTTTCCAGGATAAGGTGAACAATGAGGTTGTGGGGGCGCTTGGTAATTTCCTGCACAGGACACTGCATTTCACTCATAAGAATTTCGGAAAAATCCCGAACGGAGAGGTTGATAGTGGGATATATGAAAAAATAAAGTCAACCACAACCAGCGTAATATCAGCATTTGACGAGTACGAGTTCAAGAAAGCCACGGATGAGATGATGGAACTTGCTGCATTCGGGAATGCGTATTTCCAGTCAAAAGAGCCGTGGAAGCTTGTCAATGCTGATAAGGAAGCGTGCGGCAGGGTGTTGAAGAACTGCCTGCAGATAGGAAAGGCGCTTACGCTTTTGTTTGAGCCGGTACTTCCCGGTAACATGGAAAAGGCTTGGAAACAGCTCGGTCTTCCAGGTGATGTCCATAAAGCAGGATTTCAGGATGCGCTTGTTGAAATAGAATCAGTGAAGATTGAAGCGCCAGAGATACTGTTTACCAGGATTGAGGATAAGAAAATCAAGGAAATGGAAGCCATACTTGATAAGAGGATTAAGATTGCCATGGCAAAAGATAATGAAACACAGGAAACCGGGCAGTTTGTCACTTTTGACGAGTTTGGGAAACTTGATATCAGGATTGGCAGGATTACATCAGCCGAGAACATCAAGGGCTCTGACAAGCTCCTGAAGCTGGAAGTGGATATCGGGGAGAAGCGCCAGGTTGTTGCTGGTATTGCGCAGTCCCATTCACCAGGGGCGCTTGTCGGGAAACAGGTTGTTTTGCTTGCAAACATGAAGCCTGCAAAGTTATTCGGTGTTGAGTCAAGGGGTATGATTCTTGCTGCGGATACCGATGGTGTGGTTCTTCTTGAGCCTGAAAAGGAAGTCAGGGAAGGGACGAAGATTAGGTAATACTTTATTTTTCAGATTTGAAATCAATCCATTGAATGAAAAACAGTATCGTCGAGATAATAAAAAGATTGAGGGGGTTTAAAATCCGGTAAAACGGTAAATGGGTCGATTGGTTCATCAAAAAGGTCGAGTTCTTCAATTTTAATAGCAAACCCATTTTCTTTATCTGCAAAATACGTAAAAAACTCTTCTTTACCAATACCGGAAACATCTTTAAATTTCACCCACAGGTCTTTAGGACATCCTTTTACTATATCTCCTATCGTAAAAGCGCCTATAATTTTTTTCACAGGGGATGATGAATATATATATACAAGATTTAAATCATCACGGTTTTTAAAAAGTGATTTTCGAAACTCGTAGATTTTATTTCCGTTTATAATCTCTTGTACGTATTTCGGTTTAATTGACAGTAAAACGTTCATTTAATCCACCATTCGTTTTTATCAAGATATAGTTTTCATGAGAGATTTGGCTAATAGATTGTGGATGTGACAAACCCATCGCCGTTAAATCAGACAACTTTATTGAATTTTTAAAATGGAAATGTAAAGTAAATAGGATTACAAGAGTTGGTTTTTCTGCTATTTTTTCTATTTCAT